>JALSLS010000083.1 GCA_026988195.1 Methylomonas sp. | reverse complement strand
AGAGATCCTTCGAGTGATTGGTGTGAAACCGGTGTGGAATGAGCGTGATCAGGTGGTCGATGTGGAAATTATTCCGATGAATGAGTTGAAAAGACCACGTATTGATGTAGTGCTATCCGCTACAGGTTTATACCGAGATAATTTGCCTGGAGTGATGGATCGTTTATCTAAAGCTATTGTTAAAGTGGCTAAATTAAAAGAGCCGCAAAATTTTGTTAGTCAACATACCGATGAATTAAAAAACAGCTTGTTAGCACAAGGTTTAACGGAAGAGGAAGCCGGTAAATATTCTCGGGTACGTTTTTTTGCTAATGAAAGTGGTGTATATGGGACTAATCTACCTGATGCAACCTTAGCGAGTGATACTTGGGATACAGATGAGTCAATGGTTAAAACCTATTTATCCAGAATGGGTCATCTATTTGGTACAGAGGCTGGCACTAGAAATATTAAGTTAAAAAATATAGATCTGTTTGCTGAAAACCTGAAAGGCACTAAAGCCGCTGTTTTATCCAGAAGTTCTAATCTGCATGGCATTTTATCGATTGATCATCCTTTTGAGTATTTGGGTGGAATTGGTCAGGCGGTACGATATTTAGATGGTAAAACCCCTGAACTTTATATTGCCAACCTACGTGATACTAAAAACTTTAAAAATGAAACGGCAGCTGAATTTATCGCCAAGGAATTACGCACTCGTTATTATCACCCCAACTGGGTTAAGGAAATGATGGATGAAGGTTACTCTGGTGCGCTGGAAATTGTAGATATAGTGAATAATTTCTGGGGCTGGAATGTAATGTCACCTGAAGCGGTTCGCGCTGACCAATGGCAGGAGTTGTTTGAGATTTATGTGGAAGATAAGTTGGAAATGGGGGTGGATGAATGGTTTAAAGAAGTTCAGCCTGCAGCTATCGCGCAAATTTCAGAGCGTATGCTAGAAGCGGTGCGTAAAGACTACTGGGAGGCATCCGATGAAACAGTCAAGACTTTGGTGGAAAAGTACCTAGAAATCATTAAGGATAATGATGTGTATACACCTAATGAGAAATTCAAAAAGTTCTTGGAAACTAAGGCTGTCGGATTTGGTATTGATATTTCAGCTTTAAAACAATTACAGGATAGACAAGCTAACCCGACTCAACAGCAAGCCTCTGCTACTGCAGCAGAAACTGTTCAGGTCGAAGGAATGAAACTTGAAAAACAACTTGAGCAGGAGAAAACGGAACAAGATGATCTGACTATTTACTGGCTAACACTGAGTTTAATCTTGATGATGATCTTTGGTTTTATGTTTGAATGGTTTAGGCAGAAAAGAATACTTCAGGCAATAAGTAACCCACCAAAATAGTTCCCACGCAGGAGCATCACGGCCATTAGTTAAGGTAACAGGTAGGATGTGCTGAGGGACGAAGCGCATCGTTTACAGCTGATGCGCTTCCTGTCGTCAGCACATCCTACAAAAATTGCTTAACTTAATGGCAGTGACGCAGGAGCATGGGAACGATGGGGGGTTGAAAGTTACTCACAAAATAGAATAGAAAAATATATGGAAAATTTAGCGTATCAAGTTGCACAAATTCTTTTACAACCGGTGTTGGTCGGTATTTATTTATCATTTGTTTATGGCATTATCGAGGTTGGTCGGATGGCCGCTTTATCTTGGTTAAGACATCAACATCCAAAACCGGAACAGGCCAAACCAGGCTATCCAATTTTGAGTTATTTTAAAACACAACAATCAGCAACATTAAATGAAATTGAGGTATTTGCTTTAAGGCAATTGGAAAACGTGCGCATCGTAACAAGAATTACCCCTATGTTAGGTTTAATTGCGACCTTAGTTCCAATGGGGCCAGCATTAGTGGCACTGGAAGAAAATAATACCTTTGCCATGGGAGAGCATTTAGGGGTTGCTTTTACAGCAGTAACGATCAGCCTAGCCGCGGCTTCTTTAACCTTTTGGGTCGCTTCGATTAAAAAACGCTGGTTTGCTGAAGAGCTAGTTGAAATAGAAAAACAGTTGGGAGCAAACTAATGGGCTTGAAAATTTTAGAGGAAGATGAGGAGCTAAACCCGATGCTTTCGGTGATTAACTTGATTGACGTTTTTTTAATGTTGATAGTGACATTGTTAATTATTATCGTCAAAAATCCATTAAACCCCTTTAGTCAGGAGGATGTCACTATCGTCACTAATCCAGGAAAAGCCAATATGGAAATGGTGATTAAAAAAGGTGAAAAAATAGAACGTTACAAAGCTTCAGATGCAATAGGTAAGGGAGAAGGCAGTAAAGCAGGAGTGGCTTATCGAATGAAAGATGGTTCATTTGTGTATGTGCCAGAATAATAGGGTTTATTTATTAATGGGGGCACCACTAACTGCATTCCCACTGAGACTGTCAATGGCATCGAGTTAAATTGATGGGCACGCTATCGCTTTGCCCATCCTACAGTACTGATCTAACCCCATATTAAGCGGCACTATCATCAGCACATCCCGCTTCAGCTTAATGGTCGTGATGTTCAGCGTACAAATGAGTCTCATGTGTCTGTACTAAAAATAAGGTTTATTTGTAGGGGAAACAATGAAAAAGCAAGTTCAATTTATTATTTTAAGTTTATTTTTAATAGGCTGTGTAAGTCAGCCAACAAATAAAACACTGACAACAGCAAGTGTTACTCATGACAAAATAGCGAAAGTAAAACACAAGCATAAACGCAGATCATTACCTGATGGCGTAATTAGTCTGGATATTATTGAAGCTAATAATAGGATTCATCTTTTGCTGGGCAAGCATCAACAAGGTAAAAAGTCTTTATGGTATCAGCAATCTAATAATGTGGGTGAGAGTTGGTCAGATGCGGTAAAAGTAATAGACCAAGATCATTTGGAGGCAAACTTTAATCGAGGTAGTGATGCGCAATTAGCGGTTCAAGGCAACAATATTGTTGCTATCTGGGCCAGTAGAAAAGAAGGTGCAGGGCGGCATAATGCGGGGCCGATGAATGCAGCTCGCTCATTCGATAATGGTAAAACTTGGCAACTCAGCAGTATTCCTGCGGATTTAGAGATTGCCCATAATTTTTTTGATATGGATGGCAATGCTGATGTGATTAGTGCAGTTTGGTTAGACCGCCGGACAGATTCTGGGGCTGATAAAAAAGCAAAAAAAGGTTTACGTCATGCGCAATCAACTGATGGTGGCCTAAGCTGGACAAAAAATATAACGTTGGATGATAACACCTGTGCTTGTTGCTGGAATACGGCAAAATATTCAGACAATAGTGAGTTATTTGTACTGTATCGTGACCAAAACCCTAGTGATATGTCGATAGGTGTACTTGATAAAAAGCAGCAATGGACAAAACTGAATCATGTTGGTGACTTTAAGTGGGACTTTAAAGGCTGCCCTCATATAGGCGGTGGTATTGCCTTTCAAGATAAAAGCCAGTTAATTCATACCATGGTGGGAACAGGTCACCCTGAGCATTTAGGTGTTTTTTATCATCGTTCAGCCGATAATGGAAAAACTTGGTCTAAACCTACACAATTAGGCGATGAAAGTGCCTTGCATAGCGATATAGCATCAGATAATCATCGAGTGCTTGCTGTGTGGGATATGCGTAGTGAAGATGGATTATCCATCTTTTATGCAGAGTCTAAAAATAAAGGCTTAAGCTGGTCGGAAGCTAAGAGGGTCTCTGCTCGTGGCTATAGAGCAACACACCCAAAAATTGTTGCCAGTGGCTCCCGTTTTTTGGTTGTTTGGACTCAGAGTACGGATGGTAAAGTACAGACTTTAAAGTCTCAGCAGTTATAGCATATAAAATCAGTCCAGTGGCTGGGGCGGATGCTTTAGCCTGTATGAATAGTAAGAAGGTTGCAGGGCTAAAGAGACTGTAAATGTACTCTCTCTTAACAGGTAAAAGCATTAAATTAAGCAAGTTCATGTAGGATGTGCAGACGATAGGAAGCGCATCGCTTGCTGTTGATGCGCTTCCTATCGTCTGCACATCCTACTTATTACCATTACCTTTAGGTAACTGGTAATAAATAACCCACCCAGATTGTGCAGGTTTTTTGTTGCT
>JALSLS010000082.1 GCA_026988195.1 Methylomonas sp. | reverse complement strand
AACTCACCGGGATTGGCGCGCAAATTATATTAGGTAACACTTTTCATTTAATGTTGCGCCCAGGGACTGAGGTTGTGAAGGCACATGGAGATTTACATGACTTTATGAGTTGGGACAAACCTATTCTAACGGATTCCGGTGGTTTTCAGGTTTTTAGTCTAGGGGCGCTGAGGAAAATTAGCGAGGAAGGTGTGACTTTTAAATCGCCTATCAATGGAAGTAAGATTTTTATGGGGCCTGAAGAATCCATGCAAGTGCAACGAGATTTAGGTTCCGATATTGTCATGATATTTGATGAATGCACGCCTTATCCTGCGACAGAAAAACAAGCAGCTGAGTCAATGCGCTTATCATTACGTTGGGCTGAACGTAGTAAAAAAGCTCATGCTGATAACCCTTCGGCTTTATTTGGTATTGTGCAAGGGGGAATGTATGAACATTTGCGACAAGAGTCAATTGACGGTCTGATTGATATTGGTTTTGATGGTTATGCTATCGGAGGATTATCAGTCGGTGAACCTAAAGCGGAAATGATGGCGGCATTAGATGTTGTGCATCCCAAGATGCCAGTCGATAAACCTCGCTATTTGATGGGAGTCGGTACGCCAGAAGATCTGGTGGAAGCCGTTAGGCGAGGTATCGATATGTTTGATTGTGTTATGCCTACACGAAATGCTAGAAACGGGCACTTGTTTACCACCACGGGTGTGGTAAAAATTAGAAATAGCCAGTATGAATTTGATACCAAGCCTTTGGATGAGTCATGCGCTTGCTACACTTGCCAAAATTATTCACGATCTTACTTGCGTCATTTAGATAAATGCAAAGAGATGTTAGGTCCTAGGCTTAACACCATTCATAACTTGTATTATTATTTAAAACTAATGCAAGATATGCGAGATGCAATTGAAGTTAATAAGTTTGATGAATTTATTAAGCAATTTTATCAGTTGAGAAGTAAAACCGTTCCGACTGTGGCATAATGAGCCGTTTTGGAAAAATCATTGCATTTTGGTGGTTTAACAAAAGAAATAATTATAATAATTGAGGATGATGATGAGTTTTTTTATATCTGATGCGGCAGCTCAAGCTGCCCCCGCTGCTTCACAACCAGGCATTGAAGGGTTAATATTTCCATTAGCTATTTTAGTGTTCTTTTACTTTTTGTTTATTCGCCCTCAGTCAAAGCGAGCTAAAGAGCAAAAACAAATGTTAAGTGCTTTAGACAAAGGTGCAGAGGTAGTCACAACCGGAGGCGTCTTAGGTAAAGTTGCTAGTGTTGATGATAACTTTGTAAAACTTGAAGTGGCTGATAACACTTTTTTACAAGTTCAAAGACATGCTATCGCAAATATGATGCCTAAAGGGACATATAAAGCAGTCATTAAAAAGGCAAAAGTCTAATTTTATTTGATTTTTAGGAATGGTAAGCCTTAAGTCAAGCGAGCCTTGATTGAGTGGTTTTACTAGAATGGCATGGGGGGTTGTGAATGCTTCGCTCCCTTGTGTTTAATTGTTGGAAGAAAAATGCAAAATCGTTTCCCCTTTTGGAAAAATCTGTTAATTCTAGTAGCGTTGTTTATTGGGATTATTTATGCGTTGCCAAATCTTTTTGGTAACGACCCGTCGGTTCAAGTGTCTTCATCGACAACGACTAAATTAGAGCAAGTAAATGCTGAAGCCATAGAACTCAGTATTAAAAAGGCAGGTATTACATTAAAATCATTTGAGTTTGATGATGGCAAAGTTTTAGCGCGGTTTAATAATACAGATGACCAATTAAAAGCTGCCGATTTATTAAGAGAGTCAGCTGGAAAAAACACCACAGTTGCCCTGAATCTGGCACCTGCTACTCCAGAATGGTTAAGATCACTTGGTGCAAGCCCTATGTATCTTGGTCTGGATCTTCGAGGAGGGGTACATTTTCTTTTACAAGTTGATATGGATGCGGCTATTAAACAAGCAGAAGACAGATATTATAATGATATTCGCTCTGGGTTTAGAATGGCAAAAATTAGGTATCAGTCTGTTGCCAAAGAAAATGGCAGAATTAAAATAAAGCTAAAGACAGAGAAATCATCTTTTGCTGCTTTAGAGCTTTTAGCTAAAGACTTTAGAGCGCTTGATATTAAAGAAACAGATGATCCAACGGTTATATTTGTTAAAATTTCTGAAAATGAGCAAAAAGAAATTAAGAAATTTGCTTTAGCTCAAAATATGACAACTTTGCGTAATCGAGTTAATGAGATTGGGGTGGCAGAACCCGTTATACAGCAACAGGGTGATAGTCGTATTGTTGTGCAATTACCGGGAGTACAAGACACTACCCGAGCAAAAGAAATTTTAGGGACGACAGCAACATTAGAGTACCGCCTAGTAGATGTAGAGCATGATGTACAAAGAGCTGTATCTGGACGTATTCCTGTTGGAACACGCCTGTTTTATGAAAAAGATGGCCAACCTATTTTACTTAAACGCCGTGTTATCGTAACAGGTGATCAGATTGTAGATGCTTCTTCAGGTATTGATCAGAATGGTTCAGCTGCTGTGTTTATTACCTTAAATGGGATAGGCGCTAAGAAAATGGGCAAAATGACCCAGAAGAATATTGGTAAGCCAATGGCTGTTGTGTTTATTGAATATAAATCAACTACAAAAACAGTCAATGGTCAAAAAATTCGACGTAAAGAAAAGATTGAAAAAGTGATCAGTGTTGCGACTATTAGAGATACTTTTAGTAAGCGCTTTCAAACAACGGGATTAGATAGTCCTCAAGATGCACGAAACTTGGCTTTGTTATTAAGAGCGGGTGCGCTAGCTGCTCCTGTTGATATTGTTGAAGAACGTACCGTAGGGCCAAGTCTTGGGCAAGATAATATTGATAAAGGCTTGATGTCTGTTGTCGTAGGTTTTATTTTAGTCTTAGTGTTAATGGCTGTTTATTACAAAGCCTTTGGTTTAATCGCTAATGTTGCATTGGCTTTTAACCTTATTATCATCGTTGCTGTATTGTCTTTATTACAAGCAACATTAACCTTACCTGGTATCGCAGGTATCGTGTTAACAGTGGGGATGGCGGTTGATGCAAACGTGCTGATTTTTGAAAGAATAAAAGAAGAAATAAAAATTGGTAACACGCCTCAGTCCAGTATTTTTATTGGTTACGAAAAAGCTTTTGTGACTATTTTAGATGCGAATATTACCACCTTATTAGTTGCTTTAGTGCTATTTGGTTTTGGTACAGGATCTGTGAAGGGATTTGCAATTACTTTATCCATAGGTATTTTAGTTTCCTTATTTACTGCAATTTGGGGAACAAGAATGTTGGTTAACTGGATGTATGGTAATCGCCATATTGAAAAGTTATCAATTTAATAGCGCTTAATTGGAAGAAACAAGATGTTTAAACAAGATATAGATTTTTTAGGAAAGCGTAAAATTGCGCTGATTATTTCCAGCATATTAATTGTTATTTCAGTGGGGTCATTAATTGTTAATGGTTTAAAGCTAGGAATTGATTTTACAGGCGGGACTTTAGTTGAGGTGGGCTACAAGCAAGCCGTTGATTTAACCGTATTGCGGAAAGATTTAGCGGATGCTGGTTTTGCTGATGCAACCGTACAAAACTTTGGTACAACGAGGGATGTACTTATTCGCATTAAACCTCAGGACGGTGTCAGTAATGCTAAATTAAGTGACAAAGTATTGGATGCTGCCAGAAAAAGCACAACTGAGCCGGTTGATAAACGGCGTGTTGAATTTGTTGGGCCACAAGTAGGGGATGAGTTAGCTGAAGATGGTGGCTTGGCAATGCTTTATTCCATGTTTGGGATCTTGATTTATGTGGCATGGCGTTTTGAATATAAGTTTTCATTAGGCTCTGTAGCTGCTTTATTTCATGATGTGATTATTACTCTAGGTGTTTTTTCTCTTTTTCAATTGGAATTTGACTTGACAGTTTTGGCTGCTGTATTAGCTGTTATTGGGTATTCATTAAACGATACCATTGTTGTCTATGACCGAATTAGAGAAAACTTTAGAACCTTGAGGCAAGATTCATCAGAAGAAATAATGAATATCTCGCTTAATCAAA
>JALSLS010000081.1 GCA_026988195.1 Methylomonas sp. | reverse complement strand
CCACGAATAACCCTTGACCAAAACTCCACGCTTAGTTTTTCTTCCGCCACTAAAAAAAAGAGCTCTTGGCTTATTAACTTACTGAATGGTTCAAGCTTTATCCGTAGTCGTCAGTCTCACCGCCTTAATGTACAAACCCCTTTTATAAACGCAGTACATGAAGGCACTGAGTTTTTGGTCACTGTCAATTCAAACCAAACGGAAATCACTGTCTTTGACGGTCAAGTGGCTGCAAGCAATCCGCTAGGAGAAATTCATATAAAAAAAGGGCATACAGGGATTGCAACCAATACCCAAGCGCCTTATGTTAGGTCAATATTAATTCGACCTGAAGATGCAGTACAGTGGTCTTTATACTACCCTCCTATTATTGATGTTAGTACCTTTACTCAAGCTATTTTTCAACCACCGCTTGAAGCGTATAAACAAGGAAACCTTACATTAGCTTTAAGCCAACTAGAAAAAGCAGCTAAATTAAAACCAGATATTGATTATTTATCCTTAAAATCTGCATTATTATTATCACTTGGCAGCGTTGATGAAGCATTAAAAACAATCAATAAAATAATACAGCTAGCACCAAACAACAGCATCTCCTATGCTTTACAGTCTATTATTGCTGTCACTAAAAATCGACAGAAAAAGGCTCTCACACTTGCTGAAAAAGCCGTCACACTTCACCCACAATCTACTATCGCTCAAATTGCTTTATCTTATGCTTATCAAGCAAAATTTAAAATAGCTGATGCACTAACAGCAACTGAGAAAGCCGTTAAGTTATCGCCTAATAATGCCCTAGCTTGGGCTAGATTAGCAGAATTACAACTATCTAACGGTCAACATAACGATGCTTTAAGCTCTGCGAAAAAAGCACAACGCCTTAATCCATTATTAGCCCATACTCAAACCGTTCTAGGTTTTAGTTATTTAGCACAAATTGATATTGATAAAGCTAAAACAGCTTTTGCTCAAGCCATTAGCCTAAATTCAGCAGACCCTTTAGCACATTTAGGTTTAGGTTTAGCCAAAATCAGGAAAGGCGCTATAGAAGAAGGCTCCCAGCAAATAGAAACAGCCGTCAGCCTAGACCCAGACAATGCCATGATGCGCAGCTATTTAGGCAAAGCTTATTATGAATTAAAAAATGATCAATATGCAGCAACAGAGCTCAATATTGCTAAAGAAATAGACCCAAACGACCCTACCCCTTGGTTTTATGATGCCATTCGCAAACAAACAACTAATAGACCTGTAGAAGCTTTGCACGATATGCAAAAAGCGATTGAGTTAAATGATAATCGTGGGGTTTATCGGTCTAAATTGTTATTGGATGAAGATGCAGCAGCCAGATCAGCTAATATGGCTCGCATATATCAAGACCTCGATTTTGGTCGCGTGGCGCTAAAACAAGCATGGACATCTTTAAGTCAAGACTATACCAACCCATCCGCTCACCGCTTTCTATCAGACACTCTCCAAGGAAAACCCAGACAGCGTGTTGCTAGAGCCAGTGAACTATTACAAGCTCAACTTTTTCAGCCTATTAATACCGTCCCCGTTCAACCTCAATTAACCAGTGAAAATATTGGTATTCTTAATTCTACAGGCCCTAATAGTTTATCTTCTAACGAATATGACCCACTATTCACCTCAAATGGTGCACATATTTTATTGAATGGTGCTGTAGGCAGTAATAACACTCTAACCGATAGCGCCATTGTTTCTGGTGTATATGACCAATTTTCACTCAGCTTTGGCCAGTTTCATTATCAAACTGACGGCTTTCGCGTGAACGATGACTATGAACAAAATATTTATAATATTTTTGCTCAGGCTGCTATTACTAAAGATTTAAATATTCAGCTGGAATTTAAAAGGGAAGATGTTACCGCTGGTGATGTTCCATTAAATTTTAATGGTTTTCACCAAGAAACTCTTAGGCAAAGCATTGATCAAAATATAGCAAGGTTTGGCCTAAATTACTCAATAGCTCCTCGGCATAATATTATTTTATCGGCTTTTTTAACTCATTTAGAAGAGTTTGAAACGAGCCATGAATCTAAAAACAGCCCAACACTTCTCATTCCTCCTCTTGGAAAATTTATAAATACTAGCACTGATAATCAATCAATAAAAAGAGAAGAGTCTGGTTATCAAATTGAAGGGCAGTATTTATTTCATCCTGAAAACTTTAATATTATAGCTGGGTTTGGAGTTATAAACTTAGATGCAGAAGATTTAACAATAGTACAAACAGATACATTCTCTCAATTTATTAGTACAAACCCTTTAAATATTCCGCAAGCACCCATTAAAACTCCAAAACCACCTAACTCTTTTCCATTTAATCAACAAACAAATATCTATAATGGCTATCTTTATTCTCAATTTAATATATTAGATAATCTGACAACTACCCTAGGGTTAAGTTTTGATTTTTATGATGATGACTTGACTCGTAAAAATCAATTAAACCCAAAGGTTGGACTAATATGGACTCCCACAAACAGTTTAACGATCAGAGGAGCAACATATAGAACTCTAAAGAAACCATTAGTTACTAGTCAAACTATAGAACCTACACAAATTGCCGGATTTAACCAATTTTTAGATGACTTTAATGGTACAACAGCATGGAATTATGGCGTTGGTTTTGACTACCAACCTTTCAACAACTTATTCATTGGAGGTGAATTATTATGGCGAGATATTAAACAACCCATTATATTTAATAATATTATTAAAACACAAAATCGTAATGATTCGGCACATTTGGCATATATATACTGGGCTCCCCTTCCTTGGGCTACGTTTAGTTCAGAATATCGATTTTCAAAATTTCAAAGAGATTACACTTTGAATAATGCCGATTCAACAAATCCAAGAAGTATATCAACCCATCAAGTACCACTCAGCTTAAACTTGTATCATTCTAGTGGGGTATTTTCCACATTCTCTGGCACATTTGTCGAACAAAATATTGAATTTGTTAATGATAAAAATAGCCTTGATAAAGGTAATGATCATTTCTGGACTTTTCGTACAGCTATTGGTCTACGGCTACCAAAGAGAATCGGGTCTTTAAGCCTTGAAGTCAGAAACTTATTTAATAACAAATATAATTATCAGAGTACATTTGATGCAAGTGGCCCACAACTTTCAACTTTCACCCCCGAACGCGAATTTTTTTTAAAGCTTAATATAACCTATTAATTTTAATAATCAGAATACTTTATATACATAAGGAAAAAAAATGAATATCAAATTGATGTATCAGTTAATAATTATTTTACTACTCATTACATGTTTCTTTTTATGGAATAAACCTTCAGAAACATCCTCAAACAAATCTTCAGCACTCCCGACCTCAGCCGCGCTTAAACCAGCAGTCACACTTTCTCAAAACTATTTGAAAATTTTTGCTGGACTTTCTAGTGCCATAAGTTCTACGGGTGAGGTCATTGTATTAAATAACTTAACAGGTCAAAGAATCAAACCCTGCAAGGATGATAATTTTATTTTATATGAAGACGATCTTCATACTGACAATAAAAAACTTTTAACAAAAAAAGATAGCCTAGAAAATAAAGGTTGTGGTATTAAAATAATAAACCCTAGCCCTATATTACATTCAGTTATTGAGGCGAGCAATTCAACATTAAAAGGTATCATAAGAAAAGATGGCAAAGATCTAGCGGTAACTTTTAAAGTTATGTTAATTAGTTCTTATAAAGGCAGCATTTGTAACACTCATATAGTTGGAGGAATTCAACGCACTTTTTGCCCTAATGAAGCTGACTTCTGCCAAGCTATGTATGCATCAGCCCAAGCCACTATTTCAGATAGTGAGGAACTTGCGAAAGTAGAGGATGCACTAGAAAGTTTTGGATGTGGCACCATACAGTCTTAAATGCATACATATTATAAATTTTAAAAAGCTGTATTTTTAATTAAGACAGAATATTATATTTAAATATTGAAAAATAGTTTTAACTATCAACACACATTATTTGTTGGTTAGTTTTTTCAAATTTCAATTACTAAAAACAACCCTATCTACCACCAATAAATGGGTATATACTTTTTGTATTACCCATTTATTAACGGGA
>JALSLS010000080.1 GCA_026988195.1 Methylomonas sp. | reverse complement strand
GCATCGTTTGTAATTGATGCGCTTGGTGCCTCAGCACATCCTATATTGAGTCGTTTAATTTCAATAATTAATATCCATGGAAGATGATAAAAAAACCTAATCAAATAACAGATAAGCAATTGCTGGCATTAATAGCAGAAGGTAATAAACAGGCTTTCTCTCAATTAATGAAGCGCTATCTGCCAGCGGTTATCAATTTTTCAATGCGTTATTTTTCTCAACGCAGTGATGCTGAGGATATTGCTCAGGAAACATTTACCCGCTTGTGGTGCAAGGCACCTGTCTGGCAGGATAAAGGTATATCAGTAAAAGCTTGGTTATTTAGAGTCGCCTATAACCAGTGTATTGATCAATTAAGAAAACAAAAACCACAATATTTGGCTGATTATGATGAAAATATTATTGACCAAACTGCGTTTATTGAAAGCATGATGGATATTAATGCTCAACTAACTATACAAAAATTTGCGCTAGAAAAATTACCTGAAAGGCAAAGAACAGCCATAGCACTTTGTGCCATTAGAGGCTTTAGCAATAGTGAGGCTGCGATAGTTATGGGTACCAGTGTGGAGGCATTAGAATCATTGATGGCCAGAGGACGTAGGACATTGAAAAAAATGTACAGCTTGGCCATGGAGCAAGAAAAGGTTGAAAGAGGTATTGTTAATGGTATCTGTTGATAGGGCAAAAAGAATTATTCGTAGCTATGGGGGGCGAATACAAGCATGGCCAGCGTCAGAACGGCAGGCTGTGGTGCGGTTGTTACTGGACTCTAAAACTTTGACTGATATTCAGCAACAAGCTTTGCTTATAGATGATCTTATAGGGGGGGCTGAGTACAAAGCTGAAGATGAATTAGACCAGCAGTGTGCAGAGAGAATTTTAGCAAATTTACCTGAGCAACAGAGAAAAATACACCCAATAGCGATGCTATTTTTACCTTATAAGCATATATTCAGAGAAACAATGTCTACCGCCGCACCCGTAATTCTTGTTGCCGCAGTTGTAATGAGTGTGCTGAGTTTATCAAATAGCTTGTCGTTTAATGAAAATACAGACAATAGCCAATATTTAACTCTATCGGAGTATATGGCGGTCTATGTTGAAGATAATAATATTAATGAGGATGAAAACACCTTAGTAAACGACGATCAATTGGAAATCCTCGCATTTATAGAGCCACAAATTATCAGTGATAACGATGACTCGATATTCTAGTTCCTAAGTTAAGCAATTTTTGTAAGATGTGCTGGCGACAGGAAGCGCATCAGCTGTAAACGATGCGCTTCGTCCCTCAGCACATCCTACTTGGTATCACTTAATGGCAGTGAGATCTAACATGGCAGCTTTTTGGTGCTTTATTTAGTGTGCTTGAGCAAGAGACAAAAGATAAATAATTTTAAAAACTGGAAGGTCGAGTATTAGGCAAGCATTGCTGTTGTAAAAATTTTTACCGTTTCTTCTTAACCCTGCATCTACTCAGATGCTTAACTTTTAGGTAAACCCCTTATGAATTTATTGCGGACTTTTAGCCGTTTCTTTGTATTGATTATATTGAGCTGCTTATCCATTAATGGACTAGCCATTGCAGCTGAGAACAAACAACCCTCAATTTTATGGGTAGCAAATGCGCCTTCTGAACCTGCCAAAGCAAGATTATTACAAAGCTTGGCTAGAAAACACCAGATTAACCTGAAACCCCTGTTTATTATGGGGCAGGATAAGGAGAGCGTGGTCAAGGAAATGCAAAAGTACGATATGGTGATGTTTGACTATGTCTATATGGGGCAGTTTGTACAAATGGTTAATCAATACCGTGGCGCGATTATGCAACACAGAGGAAAAGTCTTTCCTGGCCTGTGGTACAAACAGCGCCCGTTAACGAAAGGCTTGTTACCAAAACAAGCACAAACAGTGTTTGATTATTACGATAATGGTGGGCAGGAAAATTTTAACCGACTGTTTGACTATCTAAATCATAGTGTTTTTAAAGTCTCTGATATAGCTGCTCTGCCTCCGATTATTTTTCCTGAAAACGGTATTTATCACCCTGATTACCCGCAAATGGTGTTTGCTACTTTAGAAGAATATCTGGACTGGAAAAAGCCAGCTAAAGATATTCCTGTTGTAGGGGTAGGTTTTCATCAGTTAAGAATTGCTGATGATATGACAGAACATTTAGGTGATTTAATTCGACGGATTGAAAAAGCAGGCGCGCTACCCGTGGCTTTTTATGACCCTAATGAGGCAGAAAAAAATGATGCCCTTATTTACCATGCAGAGCATGATGAACAGGGGCATAGTCACGGTGAAAAGATAGCAGAAAAAGAACTGTTTCTGGATGTGATGATTAACTTTGCTGGTATGTACACTTCAGTTGATGTGCAAAAAAAGTGGATGATTAAACTTGGCATTCCTGTGATGCAGGCCATGCTTTATCGCTCAGGTGATTATGATGATTACTTAAAAGATGACCAAGGCATGTCATTTGTATTCTCGCCGACCTTTATCGCTTTACCTGAAATTGCAGGGCGTATTACCCCCAATATTGTGGCGGTAAAACGTAAGGTAGATGAAAAATATGTCGCTGTACCTGAGCAAATGGATTTAATGCTAGGCCGTGCATTAAATTATGCCAAGCTCAGAAAAATGGATAATAAAGACAAGAAAGTTGCCTTTGTTACTTGGAACTCTCCAGAAGGTGAAGAAAATTTTAGTGCTTCATTTTTAAATATCCCAGAAAGTTTAGCGGATATTTTTGTGGCGATGAAAAAAGCAGGTTATAAAGTTCCTTATACCGATTCTGATACCTTGATTAAGCAGGTTAAAAAACTGATTAAACCGTATTACCGAGTTGATAATGATCAGGCATTACGTGACCTGTTAAAAGAAGATTTAGCAGAAAAAATTGCAGTTGATGATTATAAAACTTGGTTGTCAACCTTTCCTAAATCAGTACAAGAATGGTTACAGGAAGATTGGGGTGATCCTGAAGATAATTATTTAACGATTAAAGATGATGGTCGTTGGTACTTTATTGTGCCTCGTTTGAAACTGGGTAATATTATTTTGTTGCCTCAGCCAAACAGAGGCTCAAGACGCGATAGAGAAAAAGATATTTCGCATGATAAAAAAGTATCTCTACACCATGCTTATCGGGCTGTTTATCATTATATAGTCGATGGTTTTAAAGCCGATGCTATCGTGCATGTCGGTACCCACGGTACGCAAGAATGGTTAGCCGGTAAGGAACGTGGATTATGGGCTTATGATGATTCGTATTCAACTATTGGCAGTGTACCGGTGGTTTACCCTTATAGTGTTGCCAATACAGGTGAAGCCTTAATTGCTAAACGGCGTGGACAAGCGGTGGTTATTTCACATAATACCCCACCGTTTGCACCGGCTGGTTTATATGGTGATTTAGTCGATATACACGACAAAATGCATCAAATTGGTGAGTTGGAAGACGGGCGTGTAAAGGAAGAAACTAAAAAAGCTATGATTGCTCAGGTGGTTGCCTTAGATTTTCATAAGGATATGAGCCTTACAGAAGCGCAAATCTGGGCAGATTTTCCCGCCTTTAATAAAAAATTACATGATTACTTATTAGAACTAGCTGCTACTGCGCAACCAATGGGCTTACATCACTTTGGTAGCTTAGCTGAATCGGATCATTTGTTGTTAACCGTTTTTCAGATGCTGGATAAAGACTATATCCAAGCGGCGGATGGAGTTGAGCCATCGCATGTATTAGCGCAAGATTATCGGGAAATCTATAAAACTAAATCTTTTAATCATTTAAATGATTTTCTGGTTAATAAAAAGCCCCTCGAAACATTTCCTGCTAAAGTTAAACCGTATTTGAAGCAAGCTCAAGTTCATTATGATAATTTTTTGGCTGAAAAGGAAATTGAACATTTATTAGACGGTTTAGCGGCCAAACATATTCCAACAGGAACCGGTAATGATCCAATAAGGAACCCAGATGCAGTGCCTACAGGTAAAAATATTTATGGTTTTGATCCCACTAAGATCCCAACCAAAGCGGCATGGGAAGCCGGTAAATTTTTAGCCGATGATTTAATCGAAAGTTATAAAGCAAAGCATGGTAT
>JALSLS010000079.1 GCA_026988195.1 Methylomonas sp. | reverse complement strand
CTGCTATTGCTGCTGCTATCGCAGTTCATTCAGGTTTTTAGGAAAACATTATGAGTACACAAAATACATCAACAAAAGGTTCTGTTTATTTTACGGACGTAGTATTACGCGATGGCCACCAGTCTTTAATCGCCACACGCTTACGTACTGAAGATATGTTGCCGATTTGCGAGAAGTTAGATCGCGCGGGCTATTGGTCACTAGAAGTTTGGGGTGGGGCAACGTTTGATGCCTGTTTGCGTTTCTTAAAAGAAGATCCGTGGGAGCGTTTACGTCAGTTAAGACTCGCCTTACCTAATACCCGCTTACAAATGTTATTGCGCGGTCAAAATTTATTAGGCTACCGTCATTATGCTGATGATGTGGTAAATGCTTTTGTTGATAAAAGTGCTGAAAATGGTATTGATGTGTTTCGCCTGTTTGATGCGCTGAATGATGAGCGCAATTTAATCACGGCGATAAATGCAGTTAAGCGTAATCAGAAACATGCACAAGGCACCTTGTGTTATACGGTTAGTCCCGTGCATACGCTGGACAGTTTTGTAGAATTGGCAGTAAAGTTGGAAGACATGGGGTGTGATAGTCTTGCGATTAAAGATATGGCGGGATTATTAACACCGTTTTCTGCTGAACAATTAGTCAGCCGCCTTAAAGAGCGAGTCGACTTGCCGTTATTTTTACACTCACATTCAACTTCTGGTATGTCAACAATGTGCCAGTTAAAAGCAGTTGAAGCGGGTTGTCAGCATATTGATACGGCTATCTCCAGTTTTGCGGGAGGAACCAGCCATCCACCGACAGAAACCATGGCTGTGGCTTTACGTGAAGCGGGGTATGAAGTCGGTTTGGATATGGCTTTATTAAAAGAGATTGCTGACTATTTCAAAGAAGTACGTAAAAAATACCATCAGTTCGAGAGTGCTTATTCGGGTGTCGATACTGACGTATTATTAAGTCAAGTGCCGGGCGGCATGATGTCTAATCTAGCGAATCAATTGAAAGAGCAGGGCGCTTTAGATCGTATTAACGAAGTGTTTGCAGAAATACCTAAAGTGCGTAAAGATTTGGGTTATCCGCCTTTAGTAACCCCGACCTCTCAAATTGTCGGTACTCAGGCTGTACTCAATGTGGTTACGGGCGAGCGTTATAAAAGTATTACCAATGAAGTTAAGCGTTATCTCCAAGGTGGGTATGGGCGCGCACCTGGAAATGTTGATGCTAATTTGCGTAAGCAGGCGATAGGCAATGAATCTGTGATTGATGTGCGTCCAGCGGATTTGATCAAAGATGAAATGGACAGTTTGCGTAAAGAGTCGTCTGAGTTTGCAAAAAACGAAGAGGATGTGTTGATTTACGCCATGTTCCCTGATATAGGTCAAACGTATTTAGAGCAGCGTGAACTGGGTACACTGGAGCCAGAAGTGTTGCTGGCCCAAGGGCAGTCGGCATCTTCTGTGCCATTAGCAACTGAATTTAATATTAGTTTACATGGAGAAACTTATAATATTCAGCTAACAGGGACGGGGCCGCATGAGCAAAATCAACGTCATTTATATTTAACGGTTGATGGTATGCCTGAAGAGGTTTTACTGCAATCTTTAAATGAATACACAGGACAAGACCAAACTGGGCGGCCTGCGAGTAAAGGTCCTGGGGATATTAGTACCTCAATGCCGGGTAATGTGGTTGAGGTTATGGTTAACGAAGGCGAGCAGGTAGAGGTGGGAGCTACTTTATTTATTATTGAAGCTATGAAAATGGAAACAGAAATCAAAGCTCAAGTTGCTGGGCGAATCGCTAAGGTACATATCAAAAAAGGTGACCGGGTTACACCTGGTGAAGCTTTGATTCAAATTGAAATTTAAACGTACACCAAAGTACAGTTTATGTCAGATAACGACCAGGTTTCGGACAAAAGGGCAGTAATCGTCACTGCCGATGAAAACACCATTGTAGAGGCGGCCTTGTTATTAAAACAAGGTGGTCTGGTGGCTTTGCCTACTGAAACGGTTTATGGATTAGGTGCTGATGCATCTAATCCAGAGGCGGTTAAGCGAATTTTTACAGCTAAAGGCAGGCCTGAAAACCATCCTTTAATTGTACATGTTGGGAGTGTTGAACAGATCAGTGATTGGGCGGTTAATATACCTGATGTAGCCTGGCGCTTAGCCAAGCTATTTTGGCCAGGCCCCCTCACTTTGATTCTCAATAAAAGACCTGAAGTGCCACTTGCTGTGACTGGAGGACAAGATACCATAGCACTTAGAATGCCCGATAATCCAGTGGCTCTCTCTTTGCTCAAAGCATTTGGTGGTGGCATAGCGGCACCCTCAGCTAATCGTTTTAAACATATCAGCCCGACTTCTGCAAAGCATGTATTAGAAGAGCTAGGTAGTACGGTTGATCTTATTCTTGATGGTGGCTCTTGCTTGCTTGGCGTAGAATCAACTATACTTGATTTAAGCGGTGAGTCTTATCGGTTGCTCAGGCCTGGGCATATTAGTGTCGGCGAGCTTGAAGCACTATTAAAAACAAAGATTAGCACTGTTAATACATCAGGCGTTCGCACCCCTGGCATGATGGCAGAGCATTACTCACCCTTAACGCCGGCTTATTTGTGTACTAGTGAGTGCTTTTCTGAGGCTCTAAATAAGTTGGCTCAGGTGAATAAAACAGTGGCTATTTTGGCTTATAAATATCAGCCAGGCTCTAAACAGGCACATTTTATTAGCATGCCGGAACGGAGTGCGGAATATGCGCAGTCTTTATATGCCGCATTACGCCAGCTGGATCAATTAAAACTAGATGTCATACTGGTAGAGCAACCACCAGAAACTGAATATTGGCAAGCAATCAATGATCGGTTAGGTAAGGCAACGGTTCCATTTGAGACTTGATTGAACTGGTTGGTTTTGAAACTGCAGAATATAATGCTGTGGTTGATGAATCATTAATGTACACGTTATTGCGTTCCTTTCCTAAATTGTATGTTTACTGAACTTTAATTTAACCTTGAATCACTATTGATGATGAATAATAAACTAACTCACCTAAAAGAACTCGAAGCCGAAAGTATTCATATTATTCGTGAAGTTGCTGCCGAATTTGATCGCCCTGTTATGCTTTATTCCGTAGGTAAAGACTCGGCTGTTATGTTGCATTTAACCCGTAAAGCGTTTTATCCTAGCAAACCGCCTTTCCCCTTGATGCATGTTGATACCACATGGAAATTCAAAGAAATGATTGCGTTTCGTGATCGATATATCAAAGAATTAGGGTGGGATTTAATTGTGCATTCAAATCAGGAGGGTATTGACGAAGGCGTTGGCCCTTTTACCCATGGTAGTAAAAATCATACTCATATAATGAAAACCACTGCATTAAAACAAGGGTTGAATAAATATAAATTTGATGCTGCTTTTGGAGGTGCGCGTCGTGATGAAGAAAAATCACGCGCTAAAGAACGTGTGTATTCATTCCGTGATAAAAATCATGGCTGGGACCCTAAAAACCAGCGCCCAGAACTATGGAATATCTATAATGGCAGAATTGATCAAGGTGAAAGTATCCGTGTATTTCCAATCTCCAACTGGACTGAGCTGGATGTATGGCAATATATCCATTTAGAAGATATCCCGATTGTACCGCTTTATTTTGCTAAAAAACGCCCTGTTGTCAATAAAGATGGCATGTTAATTATGGTCGATGATGAGCGTATGCCTATTGGTCCTGATGAAAAAATAGAAATGAAAATGGTACGTTTCCGTACTTTAGGTTGCTACCCATTAACGGGAGCGGTGGAATCAACCGCAACAACGCTACCTGAAATTATTCAAGAAATGCTATTAACCACCACCTCTGAGCGCCAAGGTCGATTAATTGATCATGACCAATCAGGCTCAATGGAACAGAAAAAACGTGAAGGGTATTTTTAAGAGCAGGTTTTAAGAGCAGGTTTAAGGTAAAAGGCACAAGGCGAAAGGAAGAGCATGCAATTTGAAGACTTAGACGTATGGAAAAGATCTTCTCGCCTTTGTGTTGATGTTTATAAAGAACTTGCTGATTGCAAGGACTTTGGTTTTAAAGATCAAATTACACGCTCTAGCTTATCTATTCCCAGT
>JALSLS010000078.1 GCA_026988195.1 Methylomonas sp. | reverse complement strand
AAACAGTCAACCAAGGAGTGCTGGATGGTTATAAAAAAATATTGGATGCAACAAAATTATTAACTCAGGAAGGAAAAGAAAAACAAGCGATCAGTCTGTTACAAGAAGCAACAGGGAAATTTGATGTCGCTTTAGCAGCAACCCCAAGCCTTAACTTAGTTCCTATCGATGGGGAAGTTTCTATTTCAGCATTGATAACAACACCCGAGTTGCTAAAAGCAGAGACCGATGTTGTGATTGATTTATTAAGAAATCATAAGATTCAGACTGCACAGGCACTCTTAGAACCTATGAAAGATGAAATGGTGATTACCAATACCTTTCTTCCTATGGGAACTTACCCTAATGCCATTAAACTGGCGACTAAATATTTAGTAGAGGGAAAAAAACAAGAGGCACTTAATACGCTAGACATAGCATTATCGACTGTTGTAATGGAAGAGGCCATTGTGCCCTTAGCGATTATTCGTACAGAAAGCTTACTAAAAGAAGCGTCTAGTTTGGATAAAAACAAGGATAAAGCAAAAGCACATGAGCTTTTGGATGCTGCACAAGAGCAATTAGAAATTGCCACTTTATTAGGTTATGCCGATAAAGCTTCTAAAGCCTATGAGGATATGAAAAATCAAATAAAAGCAGTTAAAAAGGAAATTGATGGCAAAAATGTTGTGGAAAAAATGTACGATAAAGCAAAAACTTCCATCAATAACTTAATACACAAAGAAAAAACTTCAAATAATTAACATTTAATACAGTGGGTCTTTAGCTCACAAGCATTAAGTCAAGATAATCAGTAGGATGTGCTGAGGAACGAAGCGCATCAACTGCAAACGATGCGCTTCCTATCGTCAGCACATCCTACATTAAATTTCTTAACTTAAATCCTTCTTACTGGTACAGGAAAAGACAATGAATAATAACGATGAAACAATTGAAACATCAAGGTTCTCTTGTTCGGTTTTACAAGAATTACCTATAAACTGGAAATGGATGATATTCCTAGGGTTAAGCATGGTGATTTTTGGCACTCTAGGCATTATAGCCAGTAGTTTTATTACCCTGACCAGTATATTAATATTTGGTGGCTTTATTTTCGCAGGCGGAATAATTCAGCTTATTCATGCTATTAAGGTTAAAGAGCAAGAGTGGGGTGGGAAACTGCAACACCTTTTAATTGCACTGCTCTATATTATTGCAGGCGTGGTTATATTTTTTGACCCCTTTTCGACCTCTCTGGTTTTAACTATTCTTTTAGCATCCTTGTTTGCAATCATCGGTGTTGCTAAAATTTGGTATGCTTTTTATTGTAAAAAACAAGGCTGGAAATGGCTCTTACCCGCTTTTTCAGGGCTACTGAATTTAATATTAACGGCTATCGTTATCGCTTCATTGCCAGAATCAGCATTTTGGTTAATAGGCTTGTTAATTGCTGTTGAAATGCTGTTTAGTGGCTGGTTTTTATTTTGGTTAGGACTAAGAGTAAGAAAACTAGAACAAGGTTAGCCAATATCACTATATAACATCAAATTTGTAGGGGTGGCTTTAGGAACGTGCACGGAATAAGTTGGACAACTGGCGCAGTTATTTCGTGTGCGTTCCTTAGCGACTCTTACAAAAATAAGTGAGGTGTATCATGCAAAAATCAATTATTACTATAATCGCTGTTATTCTTTTTATAGCGCTTGCTATCCAGACTTATATGTTTTTTCAATTGAAAAATCAACTCAGCCAAATGACGAGCGCAAACGAAGTGCCATCATTTCAACTTCCAAGCATGACGCTTGATCATGAGTTCATGAAAAATGATAACTGGGATCCTTACCAAGAAATGCAAAGAATGCAAAATGAAATGGAGCAGGTATTTGGCGATTCATTTTCTAGGTTTCATTTAAATTCAAAAAATAGACTAACAAAATCTCCCCGTTTTGATTTAAAAGAAGAATCTGACCGTTATCTTGTAACCTTAGATATTCCTGGCGGAGAGCCTTCGTCACTCGATGTAAATATTGATGGCCGACAATTATCTATTTCAATCAAAACGGAACATTCAAATGAACAAAAAGATGACAATCAATATTATCGACAAGAACGCTTTAGTGGCACTTATCAAAGGTCAATAACACTACCGGGTCCAGTTAAGCAATCGGCCATGACCAGTCAGTATAAAAATGGGGTTTTAACTATCACACTGCCAAAAGCATCATAGTCTTGGCAAGAAGGAAAATTAAATAGACTCAGCCAGAGCAGAAACCCTTCTGAGTAGTTACCTTGAATAATTTTTTAAGAAACTTTTCTGACTATTTTAGCTCTACTTAATCCATTTATAAGGAAAATAAAAATGAAAATGAAAACTTTATCACAGCTCATTCTGTTACTCTGGCTATTTGCTTTACCCGCTTATGCGCAAGAAGACGGCATTGAAAACCTACGCAATACAGGCAAGGCATTTGCCTCGGTTGCCAAAAAGGTATCCCCCTCTGTAGTCTTTATTCAGGTTGAAAGTACAAGCTTGCAGCCAACAATACAGCAATTTTCTACCCCCTTTGGACAAGGCCCTTTAAATGATGACTTATTAAAACGATTTTTTGGTGATCAGTTCAAAGGGACTCCTCAGGTACCCAGACCGCAACAAGGCCAGCCCCAAAGAAAAATGATGGGACAAGGATCAGGGTTTGTTTTTAAAGTCGATAGTGGCGTTTTTTCTAATAAAGCATACATTATGACCAATAACCATGTGGTTGATCATGCTGATAAAATTACGGTTAAATTTCAAAATGGTAAAGAATATATCGCCAAAGTGAAAGGGACTGACCCTAAGTCTGATGTAGCCGTTTTGGAAATTAACACAGATGATGTGCCAGCACTTAAGCTAGGTAACTCTTCCAGCTTGGAGGTTGGAGAATGGGTAGTCGCCATAGGCAACCCTTTCGGTTTGAGCCATACCTTAACGGTCGGTGTTGTCAGTGCCAAAGGGCGCAGCAGTGTTGGCATAAATGATTATGAAAACTTTATTCAGACCGATGCAGCAATAAACCCAGGTAATTCAGGCGGCCCATTAGTCAACCTGAATGGCGAAGTTATTGGTATGAATACTGCCATTTTTAGTCGTAGTGGCGGTTCTATGGGGATAGGTTTTGCTATTCCTATTAATTTGGCTAAAAATATTTCTAAACAATTAATTAAAACGGGGGAAGTTGTTCGAGGACGAATAGGCGTTGTTATTCAACCTTTAACTAACGAACTTGCAGATTCTTTTGGTGCACAGGCAGGCGAAGGCATCTTGGTTGCTCAGGTATCGGAAGACTCACCAGCACAGAGAGCTGGGATAAAACAAGGAGATGTGATTGTTTCTTATCAAGGGAACAAGGTTGATAATATCGGACGATTTAGAAATAGTGTTTCTTTAACCACACCAGGCAGTGAAAAAGAAATCATTATTTTGCGAAATGGCAAGCGTAAAAAGTTATCCATAACAATTGGCAAACAAGATGGCGAAATGCAAGTAGCCTCAGGCTCAGCTCAAAGTGCAGATGAAATTGGACTGACTGTACAGTCAATGACTCCGCAACTGGCTCAGCAATTTAATATTAAGGCAGAGACTGGAGTAGTTGTTACCCAGGTAAAGCCAAACTCTATCGCTGCAATGGCAGGGATAAGACCGGGAACCGTTATATTGCAGGCCAATCGAAAAGCGATAAAAAATACAATGGAATTTAAACAAGCAATAAGGGAAAGTCATGCAGACAAGAGGCTGATGCTACTTATAAAAGACCATGATTTTCAGCGCTTTGTTGTCCTAAAATGGTAAGCACTAAAATTAAATAAATTTAGTAAATCTTGAATAGGCAGGAAGGGCTTTAGGGTCGTGCATGAAATAATTCTAAAGCCCTTCCCTTAGGAATAAGGATTTAATAAAACCCGAAACTGGATTTATAGTACGAAGCGCATCACACGCTAAATATGCGCTTCGTACCTCAGCACATCCTATAACTTTTGGATTTTATTAAATCCTCACTCCTTACTTACTTACTTACTTACTTACTTACTTAGTGTTGACGGTATAAAGCATTTGTTCGAGTTTAGCGGAAATATCCTGCAAGTGATTTAGATTAGCAATGATTTCAATTCGACTGGAGTCTATAGCTGTCGCG
>JALSLS010000077.1 GCA_026988195.1 Methylomonas sp. | reverse complement strand
CAAGCCACTAATAATTTACAGTCCCCCTCTGAGGGTGGTTGTAACCAAACACAGGGACATGCCACTTCACAGTTACAGGTCTCAAAATAGCTCCCTTGTAATTTCCACTCGATGGTTTCATTCATGGTGATTTCCTAAAAAGGTTCTTTAAAGGGGCGCAGGTCAAATTCATGGGTCCATGCACTTGGGTGTTGGCAGTGAATTGCCCAATAAGCTTCAGCAATCGCTTCCAGCTTTAACAGCCCATCTTCGCCCTTACTCTTATAATATTGTGAGAATTGCTGTTCAGCACGATCACCATTGATAACACCGTCAATAATGCTATGCACAACATGAATGCCCTGTGGCGAAAACTCCCTTGCTAGTCCCTGTGCTAGTGATCTTAATCCTGCTTTAGCAGAAGCAAAGGCAGTAAAAGGTGGTTTTGCACGCAAAGAGGCTGATGCGCCAGTAAAAAATAGAGTTCCCTGCTTATTGGGTTGCATGCAGGCAATGGCCTCCTTAGCAAATAAAAAAGCACCCAAACAATTTTGTTGCCATAAATGGGTAAAGGTTTCCATTTTGGTTTCTAAAATGGGAGCTGGAATATTGCTGTCTACATTGTAGGCAGCAATAAGCAATGGAGCCTTTTGAAGAGAAATTTTTTCAAATAAATGGCTCACATCATACTCATTAGTGGCATCTGCAACGGCTAGGGTGACAGATCCTCCGCTTTTAATGATGCTTTCAGAAACTAAATTTAACTTATCTTCACTACGACCCGCAATAAAAACATGTAAGCCTTGGTTTGCAAAGTGTTTTGAGAGCGTGGCACCTAAGCCACGCTCTGGACCAACACCCAAAACGACTGCTGAGTATTGTTGACTCATTATAACGCTCTTCCTTCTTTGGTGGCTGATGGAACCTCAATTAAGCTGCCTGTTTTAACATCATAGATATAGCCATAGACGGGAATATCAGCAGGAACTAAAGGGCTGGATTTTATTCTAATCACATCTTCGGTAACACTTTCAGCTTGGTCTTTAATGGTAAGCCAATCTATATAGTTACCTTCTGCTGAACCGTGGCCTTCACAACAGTCATGCCAACCATCAGCATCAACGGATGATGTTTTTAAGCTGCTGCTTAACAAGTCACGCATAATGTCATCAGTAAAGGTTTCCATTCCACAGTCTGTGTGATGAATGACGAACCATTCACGAGTCCCTAATAATTTGTAAGAAATAACTAGGGAACGAATAGCATCATCACTGGCACGGCCGCCTGCATTACGAATGACATGGGCATCTCCTTCAGCTAGCCCAGCATATTTTGCTGGGTCTAAACGTGCATCCATACAGGTCAATATTGCAAATTGACGGGCTGGAGGCATGGCTAAATCAGCTTTATCAAAGTCGTTACTGTATTCACGATTTGCAAGTAAAACTTCACTCAGTATTTTTGTCATTTTTATCCTCTCGGTGTATTTATTATTATTTTTTTCTAAAAATAAGTGAAAAATTATTAACAGGCATATTAATTTGTTCTGTTAATTCCATACCCTGTTTTTCAGCAGCAATTTTTAGATCTGCTACATCTTTAAGGCCCCATTCAGAAACACCGGCAGAACTTAAGGTGTCGTGGAAATTTTTGTTTGATTCTGTGGTGCATTTTCCATCAACTTGAAAGGGGCCATAAATTAACAGAAAACCATCCTTAGTAAGTAGGTGTTCTGCACATTTCATCATGCCGTCTGCAATAGAGATAGGAGCAACTTGAAAAATATTGATACAGAAAATTGCAGAGAATGAAGCGGCCTCTCCTGCATTAAACCAAGTTTTAGGATCTGTTAAATCTAAATGTACAGGGTCAGCAATATTGTCATTAGAGTGCTCGTCCCTCAGATTTTTAATGTTGTCAAAGACTTCAATATCTTTGTCTGAAGGGTGAAAGTGTAAATGCTCAAAATGAGGAGCAAAGAAATTAACATGCATGCCACTACCGCTGGCCATTTCTAATACTTTTCCTGATTCTTTAGGCATCTTATCTTTAAAGACCCCTAAAATAGGGTCTTTATTGCGATTTCCTGCCCAGGCAACATATTCACTTAAGGGATGGGGATCTAAAGGGGGTTTTATAGCACTCATTTTGTAACCTCTGTGTTGTTTTTATAGAATTAGAAACATAAATTTGTAGGGTTGTGACTAAGCTAGCCATAAAACATCAAACAATATTTTGTTTCACTTTTAAGTAAGAGCATAATCCATGCCGAGTTTATTTTAAAAAAAACACATTATAAACAACAGGTTATATTTTTTGCTTGTTCTGATTCTGAAGTTGTGCTTCAATTGTTGAAAAACAACTTCAATTTAATTATGAGCAACCTCTCTCTTTCTGATCTAACTCCAAACTTGTTTTTGCAAACTTTTATACTAGAACTGATGCATGCTAGTGAGCAGTTAGGTAAAGAGCAAAGCCAACAACTTATTGAACAAATAGCGAAAACAGCGGGTTGTTTTTTTGAAGAAGTGTATCGATCTGAGACAGGAAAGCAGAACACAGCACTTAATACTGAAAGTTATATTGAGTTGATATTAGGTCTTAAAAACAATATAGGTGGGAATTTTTCATTATCAGCAAGTCAGCAAGACTGTATTAAAGTATCTAATAGTTGTTGCCCTTTTGGTGAGAAAGTAACTAATTTTCCTGAGTTATGTCGTATGACATCCAGTGTTTTTGGTGGTATTGCTGCACGTAATTTTGGTTATGCTAAAGTTGAAATCGCTAAAAGTATTGCTAGAAATGATGGTTGCTGTGAAGTGTATATTCACTTAAACCCTGAAGCAGCAAAAAATAGACCTGGCATTGAATATCAAGATAGTAGAAATGATAATACCGAGAATAAAGATTTTGATACGCTGCATTCAAAAATTGAAAAAAGCATGTTGGACATTTGGCGAAAACAAAGCAAAAAGCAGGTTAAAAAAAACCAGCCACCTATCATTATTGCCACCTCAGAAATGATGAAAAAGGTATTGCAGTCTATAGAAATTATTGCGCCGACTTCTGTAACTATTTTAATTGAAGGACAAACAGGGGTGGGAAAAGAGTTGGTTGCACGTGCTATACATGCGATGAGTGAGCGTAGCAATAACCCCTTTATCCCTATTAATTGCGGTGCTATTCCAGAAAGTTTAATGGAAAGTGTTTTATTTGGCCATGAGAAAGGTGCATTTACGGGGGCTGTAGAAGTTCATCAGGGTTTTTTTGAAAGAGCTGAGGGAGGGTCTTTATTTTTGGATGAAGTGGACTCCCTATCACCTGCAGCACAAACACGGTTGCTTAGAGTTATACAGGAAGGCGAGCTAGAAAGAATTGGTGGTAAACATACAATAAATGTTGATTTACGTATTCTTTCAGCAACAAATGTTAATTTATCTGAGAAGGTGGAGCAAGGCTTGTTTCGTAAGGATTTGTACTATCGTATTAATGTGGTCAAACTAGATATACCCTCTCTAAAGGATAGGCCTAGTGACTTACCCGACTTGGTGAAGTTAATTTTACAGCGAATAAGTGATAAACATCATAAAAAGGTGGAATCGGTCAGTCGTGAAGTTATGCAAAAAATTCGTGCTTATCACTGGCCTGGTAATGTTAGGGAGTTAGAAAATACGTTAGAACGTAGCCTGTTATTTACCAAAGGGAGTGAAGTAACAGAGTTAATGTTGGATATACAAACATCCAAAGGAAAACAGAATAACTGGAAACAATTGAAAGCACAGGCTATTGACGAGGTTGAGCAGACTTTTTTGAAACAAGCTTTGTTAGAATACCAAGGGAATATCGGAGAAATTGCAACCCGTATGGAGCTTTCAACTAGAGCTGTTTACAATAAACTGAATAAATATAAAATCAACCCAGATAGGTACAGGAATTAAGGTTTTAGTTGTTCCTGATTACCCATGAGCTTCCGCCATATACAGCACACCAGTTCCACGTCATACCAGCAGGGATTGCTGGTATCCAGTGTATAGGGATGTACGATCTGAATAATTAGCAGATACTTGTTTATACAATCATCCCATCCTTGGATTCTGGATCTCGGCACAAATCTGTCTGGAACAGATTTGCATTTACCCAAAGGGCATTATGCAGGATAGCATAATGTGAATCCCT
>JALSLS010000076.1 GCA_026988195.1 Methylomonas sp. | reverse complement strand
TCCAATCAAGCATTAATGTCATTAAGGAACGTGTATGGAATAACTTCCCGAAATTATAACGTAGGATTTTTGTTTCAGGTGGAATGATCTCATGAGGCGCATAGCCAGCTACGCAACGAATGAGATCATTCCACCTAGAGCAAAAAGACAAGTTAGAAACCGGGAAGTTATTTCATGCACGTTCCTAAGTTAGTTTTAAGTGAAATGCTTCGTAGGAGTGTCCGCCCTCGGCGCGATTAAAATAATGCTCTTTTCTCTGAAACTATCAATTATGTTCGCGTCAACTAGCTTGAGTGATACAAACATTAAGGGTATAAAGACCATACTGAACTTTCAGTTATGCCATTAGAAAAGATTAGTATTAGATCAATAATACAAAGAAACAAACAAAAAAAGAAAAAAATGATATTATGCGATCCCATGAATAGATGTTGGTTCTATTTTATGGATTTTGTTACTCGTTACCGCTTTTTATTGAGTAGAAAGAAATTGTTTTTCATTAGACAGAAAAATAGTGGGGGGCATGTTGAATAATTGGTTGTTTATATTGTTATATTACTCAATTGGTTAAGTCGTCAATTCGATTAACTCAACACCACCACTTTCTAAAACGAGATAGCTCTAGAAAGACCTGAAGCCAGCATAAATGCTGGTTTTTTTATGCCTGTGATTTTAGTAGGTAGCCTGAATTTAACTTTGTTTACTTTTTAATGATTTGTATAACATACTTTTAATTTTATTATTAACGAGCTGTAATTATATTCAGAAGCCCCTTGATTTAAATGGTGAGATGATTGAGTATGCGGAAGAGCTATTTAAAAAGCAAAATCAGGTAACTTATCAGGTTATGATGTTGTTAGAGGATGAGCTGTCTATTGCTGATGAAGATATGCTTTCTTTAGCTGAGTTAAAGATGCATGATAAATGTTCTTTACTCAATGAAATGGCTAATTATGAAATGGAAGGTAGGAAGGTTAGCCTTTATTTTAAAAGCCAAGTGAAGAGTAGCTTTAAACCTTGTGAGCAGAGTTTAAAAGAAGTAGAACTTATTTTGCAGCAGTTGGAGTAAGGAGTCATTAAAATAAGGCTCTTTTCTCTGGAGCTTTCAATTACCTTCGCGCCGAGGGCGGACGCTCCTACATCATCATTGTCTACTCACAAACTGAAGCTAGAGCCTGCAAACTAGCATCCTGCTTCAAGCGGCACCAACACATCCCTGTGCTTCGCGCCTATTGCTGCACCACTGAAGGCAAACAAAAATTCAGCTCAGTATTGGACGGTTATTTATTTCCAGCTCCCTTAATTTCGCTCAGAATTTAATAGGGCAATAATTTCTTTTGTTTCAGGGCGTACACCTCGCCATATATTGAAAGCTTCAGCGGCTTGCTCTACTAACATACCTAAGCCATCAAGGCTTTTTTCTGCATTATGCGCTAGCCCCCACTTCACAAAAGCCGTTGGATCATTACTATAAGCTAAATCATAACAATGACCTTTATTAGCGAGTAAGTTGTCGCTTAATGGTGGGAGATCGCCTGTCAAACTGGCTGATGTGGCATTTAAGATCAAGTCAAATTCACTGTCTTTAACCTCGTCGTATGAACAGCCGGTGATATTTCCTAATTGAGAAAACTCATTGCTTAGGGTGATTGCCTTTTTTACGGTACGGTTAGCAATAACAATATGAGTGGGTGATTTATCCATGATAGGTGCAATTATTCCCCTGCTTGCACCTCCTGCACCCAATATTAAGATTCTTTTGTTGTGTAAGGAAATATTATGGTTAACCGTAAGATCTGTTACCAGACCAATGCCATCAGTGTTTTCACCCAATAAACTGCCATCTGCTTGTAAAACCAAGGTGTTAACCGCTTTACTGAATTGTGCTCGCTTTGAGAGACTATCAGCTCTTTGCCAAGCAAGTTCTTTTAAAGGGACGGTACAATTTAGACCCTTCCCCCCCTGTTTGAAGAAGTGCGTAATAGCTGAAGTAAATGATTCTGCAGGAACTTCCTGAGCGGTATAAATCAGTTCTTGTTGGGTTTGTTGCGCAAATAAGGTATGGATACGAGGCGATTTACTATGGTTTATCGGGTGTCCAAAAACAGCATACTGATCAACTTGGCTCATACTCCTTCCTCCTGTAACCACTTAGCCGCATCTAATGCATAGTAAGTGAGAATGGCATCGCTTCCTGCGCGCTTAAAAGCAAGTAAAGATTCTAATACTACTTGTTTTTCATCTAGCCAGCCGTTCATGGAAGCTGCTTTTAACATGGCGTATTCTCCGCTTACCTGATAAGCAAAAGTAGGAACTGAGAACTGTTCTTTTGCTCTGCGGATAATGTCTAAGTAAGGCATGCCGGGCTTTATCATAATCATATCTGCGCCCTCCTCTAAATCTAATTGAATTTCACGAATAGCTTCGTTAGAATTTGCAGGGTCCATTTGGTAACTGTATTTATTACCTGTGCCTAAATTGCCCGCTGAACCCACGGCATCTCTAAAGGGGCCGTAGAAGCTTGATGCATACTTGGCAGAATAGGCCAGGATAAGAGTGTTGATAAAGTTATTAGATTCTAAAGTGTGTCTAATGGCACCAATACGGCCATCCATCATATCTGATGGTGCAACAATATCAACACCTGCTTGGGCGTGGGATAGGGCTTGTTTACAAAGCACTTCGACCGTTTTGTCATTTATGACATAGCCTTCACTATTAAGTAAGCCATCTTGACCATGAGAAGTAAAGGGGTCTAAAGCAACATCCGTAATAACCCCTAAATCAGGAAAAGAGGCTTTTAGAGCTCTTACACTGCGCTGAGCTAAGCCTTCAGGGTTGTAAGCCTCTTCGGCATCATTCGACTTTTTTTCGACCGAAGTGACTGGAAATAAGGCAATAGCAGGAATGCCTAATTGAGATATTTTCTCGGCTTGTTCAAGAAGTAAGTCAATAGAGAGACGCTCAACACCTGGCATTGAGGCTATTGTTTGTCTTTGATTGCTTCCTTCAATGACAAACATGGGGTAGATAAGATCATTAATAGATAGCCTGTTTTCACTCATTAAACGGCGAGAAAAATCATGATAACGCATTCTTCGCATGCGTATTTTAGGGAGATTAGTGTTATTATGTAGCATCTTATCCATAATGTGTGGTTAAAAAGAACTTTGTAACTTATACTTTGCGCGGTCATGACAGCGGTTATAAATCCGCAGCCGTGACCGCGTGAAGTACACAAAGATTATTGTATCAGTGCGCTTATTTTATAGGTACTTAAAATAAACACTAAGACACTTTACTTAAAGTGGAGATTTTATGAAATACCAAAATATGACAAGATTCCTTTTATTAGCTAGCTTTTCCTTTGTGATAGGGCTGTTTTCAGTATCAAAAGTAATGGCTGTTGAGTTGGCTAAGCCTCAGGTGGTCATTCAAAATGCAGCGCTTAAGCTGAAAGAAAACTTGAAAGATGAAAGCTTTCTAAATGATTTTTCTAAAGTTAATCGGTTTGTTAAAGAGGTAATAGAACCACATACTGATTTTGAAAAAATTGCTAAACTGGTGGTTGGTAAGTATTGGAAGCTGGCAACTAAGGATGAGAAAGCCGCTTTTCAAGCGGAATTTAAAACATTATTGGTAAGAACGTATTCCCGAGCATTTGTTGGTTTTGATGATTGGACTATGCAATTTTTACCTTTAAATATGGAAACAGCTGTTAAAACAGCTAAAACTAAGGCCGGTGATGAAATTAAGTCAGTTATGGTTCGAACAAAAATCATACAGCCTGGTAAGCGACCATTTCCTATTAGTTATAAAATGTGGATGGTCGATGGTGAATGGAAAACTTATGATATTGTTATTGAAGGGATTAGTTTAGTTAAGAACTATCGTAAATCGATTGGCTCAAGGATTAAAAAATCAGGGGCTGGGTTGTCAGAGGTTACTGAGTACTTAGCTAAGAAAAATAAAGTAGCTCTTGCTAAAAAAGAGAATACAGAAGGGTAGTAATATTTTGTAGTTGGTTTTATTTTAAGGAACGTGCATGAAACAACTTACCGATTTCTAACGTGTCTTTTTGCTCCAGATGGAATGATCTCATTCGTTGCGTAGCTTGCTATGCGCCTCATGAGATCATTCCACCTGAAACAAAAATCCTACGTTATAATTTCGGGAAGTTATTCC
>JALSLS010000075.1 GCA_026988195.1 Methylomonas sp. | reverse complement strand
TCTTGAGCCTCATAAAATTTAAGCATTAGTTTTTCTATGGTGCTTTTCCCTGAGCCAATTCGGCCAATAAAGCCAACACGCTCACCGGCATTAATTTTAAAAGAAATGCCGTCTAGAGCTTTGACGGGTTGATCAGGGTAACTAAAGCTGATATTTTTAAACTCAATACTGCCTGTAAATGAAGGGCGGTGTAAAAACGTTTTCCCAGGTTCACGTTCTACAGGCATTGACATCATTTTATTTAATGAACCTAAAGAGGCTTTTGCTTGGTGGTACCGAGTTAATAACGAAGCTACTTGTGATACAGGGGCTAAGGCACGACCTGTAAGAATCGTACAAGCAATCAAGCCACCTGTGGTTAAGTCGCCTTCAGAGATTTTATAGACACCCGTAATAACCACAGCTACCGAAGCTATTTGTTGTAAAAAGGTTGAAAAATTAACGGCTATAGAGGAGAGGAAGCGAGATTTAAGGCTTAGTCGTGCAATTTGGGCAATATTTTGTTCCCATTGTCTTTGTAACTGGCTTTCAGCACTAGAGCTTTTAATAGAATCAAGGTTTGTTAGTGACTCAATTAAGGTCGCTCCTTTTTGGGCCGAATGCTTAAAGAGTTCATTTATGGTGTTTTTTAATGGTTTCTGAATAACAAGGCTGGCAATAATAGCAAGGGGTAAAACAGCTAAAGGAATAAGCGCCAAATCACCTCCCAGCATATAAATAACGCCAATAAAAATAAATAAAAAAGGGAGATCTACCAATGTGGCTAATGTAGCAGAGGTTAAAAATTCTCTAAAGGATTCAAATTCGTGTAAGTTGCTGGCAAATGCACCCACCGAGGGGGGGCGAGATTCCATTTTTATACCAAGGACTTTTTCAAATATAGTGGCAGATAAAATAATATCTGATCGCTTCCCAGCAGCATCAATAAAATAGCTTCGTAATAATTTCATTGTAAAGTCAAACAGGTAAACAATGGTGACACCAATAGCCAAAACCCAAAGTGTTTCAAGTGCATGATTAGGAACAACTCTGTCATATACATTCATCACAAATAACGGAGAGGCCAGTGCAAACAGATTGATAAGCAGAGAGGCCATTAAAACTTCTGTGTAAATAGGCCATGATTTGAAAATCACATCCCAAAACCAGTGGCTTACTTTTGGAGTAGCTGAATGCGCAGTACGGTCATCAAATTGGTGGTGTGCTTGAATAAAGAAACAGGAGCCTAGATATTCTTCCTGTAACTCATCAATACTGACCGTTTTTTCACCACTATCTGATTCAGGCAGAATGATTTTTAATTGATCATTATCTTTAGCTATTAAAATACAGGTTTTATTGTTTTTTAATAATAAAACCACAGGTAAGACTAGGTTGGAAATCTGGTCTAATGGGCGTTTAATTAATTTTGTAGAAAAACCAGCCCTCTCCGCTGACCTTATAAATAAGTCAGGCGTTAGTTTATGGTTAACTAATGGCAAGCCAGAGGTAAGTGATTCGGCTGAAAAGGGTTTATGTAATATTTTACAGATAGATAACAAAGCCATGAGTAAAGGATCATCTAGGTGGTTTAATGAGGATGAGCCGTTATCAAAATTTGATGGTTTTGCTACTGTCATAGTCAATTTATTAAGAAATTAAAATATAAAGAATGGGAAGTACTCTAAAATTATAGACTTAGATATATGTTAATGTTGGAAAAAATAAAAATTATAGTGCGTAGTTTTTAATAAAGACAATAATGGAGACTGTTAATGCCTTATGTAACAAGAAATAAAAATGGTAAAATTATCGATATACAGCAAGGTCAAAGTGATAATAGCGAGCAATGGGAGCAGGAAAACACAGCAGAACATAAGGCCTTTATAAAGGATAACGCTATGCCAGATAGAGCAAAACAAGCTTTAACGAGCTCTGACAATGAGATGGCAAGAGTAATTGAAGACTTAGTTGCCTTGTTAATGGAAAAACAAATTTTTGTATATACAGAGCTACCAGAAGCGGTTCAGGCAAAGTTAAATGTTAGAAAACAATTAAGACAAGACCTAAGCCCCCTAGATAATTTAATCGACGAAGACAGTGTTATTTTTTGAGCCACAGGGAAGTGGCGAAGATCATTTTTGCAGGAGCAAAAAATGATTTAACAGGGAAGTGGCGAAGATCATTTTTGCAGGAGCAAAAAATGATTTAACAGGGAGGTGGCGAAGATCATTTTTGTGTAATACTCGATGTTCTAGTTTTTAAGTTAAGATAACAGGTAGGATGCGCTGAGGAACGAAGCGCATCATTTACAGCTGATGCGCTTCCTATCGTCAGCACATCAGCAAATTTCTTAACTTAATGGCAGTGACACAGAGTATAGGAACTATTTTGGTGATTTAGTAAGAATCAGTGGATAAAAACTTTCAAAATTGGAAGGTCGAGTAATAGTAAGTCAGTACCCGTATGGCAATATTGTAAAGTAAGAAAAGAATTACAGCTTTCTAGTACCTTTGTACAATAGCTAAAATAAAAAGATCAGCTAAACTGTTAATTAATTTGTATTTAAACAAAAAATCCTTTAAAGTCAGCAAACTACTTCAATGATAAATGTACAAGTAATTGGTGTTACAGCACAGCTAAAGCAAGCACTCGAGAGAGACAATATTCAGGTTTCTTTTCTTGAAGATGAAGTGCAGGCTTTAAATACGGTAGAGGAAACACAACCTGCTGTTATTTTGCTTAATTACAATGTACGAAAAGTAGAGACCGAAAGTTATATTAAATTACTTTTAAAGATGAGTTGCGCAAGTAAAATTGTCATTGTTGCTGATGATGAACTGAACGATACTGAAATATTGGCTTGCCTTATGGCTGGAGCAAAAGGTTATCAAAATACCAGTCAATTAAATGACTATGTGGTGAAAATGGTTAAAGTCATTGAAGCTGGGGAAGCATGGATTACACGTCGACTGGTTGCGAAGCTGTTAAACATATTAATTGATAAACAGTCGTTGCATATAGAGGGATGAATGTAATAACGGTGACAACTTTTGGGCGAAGTTCTTTAATCCGCCTTTTACAATGAAGGTTAACAATTTTTTTATTAATCATTGTTAATTCCATCACAAAAAGATAAATATGTACCAAAGTACAATATAATTATTCATATTAGTATGAAAGAATGCTAGAAACATTTTAAATTAATTTATACCTTACTCATATCAGTAAAAGGAAAGCATCATGGCAGATTCAGGGCTAATAAAAGCAGTTACTAGCGATGTTAAAGCTATTGCAATAGATGGGTCAGAAAGGCCTTTGCAAGTGGGCGATACCGTATCTTTAAATGAGACGATAATCACAGGGAGTGCAGGAGCTGTTTCGATATGGCTTTCTGATGGCACTAAACTAGGGCTGGAAGAAAATACTAATACTGTATTGGATGAAAGTTTTTTTAACCACGATGTTGAAATAATAAATGCCCCTGTTGTAAGCAGTGCAGAAGATGAAGTAGCCGCTATTCAACAGGCGTTAATGGATGATCAATCATTTGACCCTTCTAAATTAGAAGCACCGGCAGCGGGTGAAGCTCCTTTGGTTGATGATGGTGATTTTGTTGATAGTGAAGGTTACAATGCTGTCAGTATTGATTATTTAAACCCAGCGATGACACCAGAAAGTGGTTTTAATACAAGGGGAATTAATAATGGTGACTCACTTGTTTTAGATCTTACATTGGGTGAGTTGATATTAGAGCCAATAGCTGCCTCTATTGAAGCAACAACAAATAGTATTACTGACGGAAATGAGGTGAATACTATACCTGTCGTGCAAGTAACAGACCATAATGGTATAGAGGCTGGTGATAATGCGGTTGTCGAAGGCTCAACAACGGCAATAACAGGCAACTTTGTTTTAGAGGCGTCAGAAGGTGTTGCATCAATAAGGGTTGCTGGTGTTGATATTTCAGTCACTGACTTGCTTGCTAGTACCACAACTCCTATTGATTTTACTACAGGTAAAGGAGTGTTGAGTATTGATGGATACAATGAATCTACAGGTATAGTCGAGTATAGCTATTTGCCAGTAAGTGGAGCGCAAGATCACTCACCACCTGCTGAGAGTATTGTTGATCAATTTGAAATTACAGTGACCGATGTTAATGGTCAAGCATCGAATACGGCAATACTTGATATTTTAATAAAAGATACAGTACCCCAAGCATTTGAC
>JALSLS010000074.1 GCA_026988195.1 Methylomonas sp. | reverse complement strand
GGAACCACTTTAGACCCTATTTTTGCAAAAGCGATTGGCGATACCATTAAAGAATATGCTGAACCTGAAAGGGACGAAGTTGCTCAAGAATTTGAATGGTTTAAGGAAGTTGCAGGTGAGTTTAAATTTGCGCTGACTGAGCCTTATCATGATGAAATGAATAACCGCATGCCTAGAAATGGCGGCTTATTCTCTATCACTATCAACCCAAATAGCTGTAAAGGCTGTATGGAATGTGTCACTGTCTGTGAAACTGAGGCGCTTTCAGTTGTGGAGCAAACAACACAGACGACTCAAGCCTTACGCGACAAATGGAATTACTGGTTAGATTTACCAACCTCCAACAAAAAATACAGTCGTATTGATGACCTACAAGCAAAAGAGGGTGTATTAGATACCTTGTTACTAGACAAGAAAAACTATCACTCCATGCTTAATAGTGACAATACCCGTGCAGGGAGTGGAGAAAAAACAGCCATTCATTTATTTACCAGTACGGTAACGGCCTTAATGCAGCCGAGAATTGAGCAACATATTAAACATATCAATCAATTAATTATAGAGATGGAAAAACATATCCGCCTGCAATTAGTTGAAACACTTGATATTAGCGATATAGATGCATTAGAAACAGCCATTGATGAAAACCAAAATGTAGATTTAACGTTATCCCGATTAAGTGGTTCACTTGATAAAGATAGGGCAATCCAGCCAATCGACCCAAAATGGTTAAAGTGGGCATTACAACTGGTTGCTAAATTAAAACATCTAAAATGGAGCTATGCACAAGGTTTATCAGGTGAAGGCCGTGCTAGCTTAGGAATGACAGAAAGCTCAAATGCAGCTTCAGCACGCACTGCTGCGTTTCCTTTTAATCCATACCCTTTCCCTTGGGCTAAGCATTTATCTCAAGATGCCCCTGCATTGGCCATGGGTCTTTTCGAAGGCCATATGGTTAAAATGGCTGAAGGCTTTAAAGCTATTCGTACCGCAGAATTAGAAATTAAAGGGAAGTATGACAAAGATGAGCACGATAGTTTCTTTGCCTATTTTGATTGGCATCAATTTACCGATGAAGAATATCTACTCTGCCCTCCCTTAGTCTCGTTGGGAGCTGAAGGTATCAGTTTTGATTCAGGTTTCCAAAGCGTATCTCATAGCTTAGTTTCTGGGATGCCAATAAAAATCCTAGTACTCGATAACCAACTTCCAATCGGTGCAGATAAATCAACTAAAGATCTAGCTTTGATTGCCATGGCTCACCAGAGCGCTTATGTGCAACAAGGCTCTCTGTCGAATACACCCCACTTATTAGAAGGCTATATTGACGGCTTAAATTATAGAGGCCCTGCATTATGGAGTGTTTATACTTCAAGCCAGCCTGAAAATGGTTTAGCTAATAATTCACTAACCTTTCAAAGTAAATTAGCCGTTGAATCACGCGCATATCCACTCACCCGTTTTGATCCAAGAAAAGGTGAAAGCTGGGAAAAATGCCTTTGTTTAGCAGGAAATCCTGATATTGATCAAGACTGGGTTATTTATTCATTAGATTACACCGATGAGTATGGCAATAAATATGCTATGGATGTGCCTTTAACTTATGCTGACTGGGCGTTAACAGAGTCTCATTTTAGCCACCACTTTAAATCAGTATCTGCGGATGCCGCTTCAGAGGACATGGTATTGCTAACTGAATACCTTGATATGAATGAGCGTGACCAAGCTGATAGCATTCCGTTTATTTGGGCGGTTCACCCTCAATCTAATCACTTATTAAAAGTGATTGTTTCTGCTGCTATGGTTATATCAACCCAAAAACGTAGAGCTTTTTGGCATACCTTGAAAGGCCTTGCTGGTAAAAATAGAGTTGAAGTTGATACCCAAGCTATTTCTGATCAAGCAAAAGCAGAAATGGCTCATACCATTACTGAAGGCTTAATGAGTATGGTTAGCGGTGACCCTAGTGCTTTAACGCGTATTTTAGCTGATGTTCCTGCCGTTTCTAGCTCATCACCGGTTGCTCCTATTATTAAACCAGTAGTAGAAAAAAAACCTGTAGCAAAAGTTGAAGAAAAACCAAAACAACAAGCTGCCGCTAAACAGGATAATGGCTTTGACCCCGTATGGATTGAAACACCTGACTGTACCACTTGTGATGAGTGTGTCGATATCGCACCTGCAATTTTTCAATACAATGCTGATAAAAAAGCCATTGTAATAGATCCTACCAAGGGAACTTTTGAAGATATTGTGCGTTCAGCAGAGAAATGTACTGCAGTCATTATTCACCCAGGTACGCCGTGGAACCCAGATGAACCAAATTTGGAAAAGTTGATCAAACGAGCTGAAAAGTTTCAGTAACAAACCACCCTTTCTAATGTCCGGCATTGGAAAGGGTAATTTTTGGGTATAAATCATGGCTAAAATCACACAATTATCCCAGCTAGATTTGAATGCAAGTTACACCTATGCAGACTATCTAACCTGGCAACTGGATAAAACAGTTGAGCTGATAAGGGGTAAAATCATGATGATGTCACCTGCGCCCAATGTTAAACATCAAAGTATTTCGTGGCAATTAAGTGGTATCTTGTTTCAGTATTTCAAGGCCAAGGATTGTCGTGCTTTTGCAGCACCTTTTGACGTACGCTTATACAACTGTCAAAAATCAGCTAATGCAGATAAAGATATTCATACCATTATTCAACCAGATTTATGTGTAATTTGTGACATTGATAAACTAACTGAGCAAGGTTGCCTAGGAGCCCCTGACTTAATTATTGAAATTTTATCAGAAGGTAACTCTAAAAAAGAAGTGCAAACAAAGTATTCACTTTATCAGGAAAGTGGTGTAACTGAGTATTGGGTTGTTTATCCTTATGAACAAACAGTCAATCAATTTGTACTCGATCAATCTACCCATAAATATCAATTAATAAACATGTTCGCAGAAGATGATATTGCTATTTCACACATTTTCCCTGATTTAGAAATTGATTTAAAAGAAGTTTTTGCCGAATAAAATATATGAACCTATTTAGCCTTTTTGGCAAAAAAACATTTCCTAAAGGTATCCACCCAGAAGGCTTTAAAGAAGAAACTCACGACCATCAAGCGCGTCGCCTGCCTTTTCCTGCACAAGTTATCTTACCTTTATCGCAAAATATAGGAAAACCAGCCGTTTCAATTGTTCATGTCGGCCAACAAGTCAGCCGGGGAGAGTTAATCGCTAAAGCCGATGGCTTTATGTCTGTTCCCTTACATGCCTCAGTAACAGGAACGATTAAAAAGATTGATTTAGTTCCCAATGCTCGTGGAGGTAAAGAGCAAGCGATTTATATTGATACAGCTCTTAGTTCTAATCAATCACTGCCTGTTCATGAGTTTATAGATTATAAACAAATGTCACGTAAGGATCTTATTCAAGCAGTGCAAAATACTGGCATGGTTGGTTTGGGTGGTGCTTCCTTCCCTACTCATGTCAAAATGAATATTCCCGATGATTGCATTATTCACACCATTCTTATTAATGGCTGTGAATGTGAACCTTTTTTGACCACTGATCACCGTATTATGCTCGAACAAATTGAGTATTTAATCCGTGGAATTCATATCGCAATGAAGTCAGTTAATGCACCTAAAGCCATTATAGGGGTTGAAGACAATAAAATTAATGTGCTAGAAGCTATTAAAGAGCACTTGCCTGATGACGGTAGCATTACCATTGAAGCCGTTGCAACAAAATATCCTCAAGGTGCAGAAAAAATGCTGGTTTACTCCCTGCTGGGAGAAGAAATTCCATCAGGTAAACTCCCCTCTTCTATTGGTGTGGCTATTTTTAATGTAGCAACGCTAGCAGCAATAGGTGAATTATTACCCTATCGGCAAAGTTTAATAGAACGTGTTGTAACCATTACAGGCGATGACCTTAATAAACCAGGTAATTACCTAGTCCCACTAGGCACCCCGTTGAGCCATATTCTTGAATATGCTGAATTTACAGGCAATGAAGCTGAGTTTATTCTAGGTGGACCAATGATGGGGATGCCAGCAGGGTTCCTTGAAACGCCTGTAAAAAAAGGCACAGGAGCCGTTTTAGTTCTGGATAAAAGAGCCACTAAACGTGATGATATTTTACCTTGTATAAAATGTTCACAATGCCTACAAGCCTGCCCAATCAACTTAAACCCTGCCGAACTTGGGATGCTGGCAGCAAAACGTCAATATGA
>JALSLS010000073.1 GCA_026988195.1 Methylomonas sp. | reverse complement strand
GGATTCTGTCACGATTACTGGCTTAAAGACCATTTCAGTTAACTGGACAGCTAGCTCACCTGGTGATTATATAAGGGTTTTAACTGATTACTCACCCGGAGCATCTGTTGTCCCTGTTCCTGCTGCCATTTGGTTTTTTGGCACTGGCTTACTCAGCCTAGTGAGTGTTTCTAGATTAAAAAGCAAAAAGGCTTAAACTCAACTTACGAAAGTAGGTTTAAAAAGTTGAGTGGTTTATTTCACTATAACCATTCAGCTTGTGAGTAAACAATGATGGTGTAGGAGCGCCCTTCCTCGGCACACCGCTTCGCGCTGCTCCTCGATAATAGCTCCTGCATTATTCTACCTACGGGCTTCCTGCCCTAGTGCATTGCTCTACCTACGTGCATAATCTACATGGATGTAGTAAATGCAGATATTGCATGAGCAAATATCTGTCCATACACTAGTCGGTGCGAAGGTAATTGAAACTTTTAGAGAAAAGAGCATCATTTTAATCGCGCCAAGGGCGGACGCTCCTACAAAACATTGCAATAAAGATGCTGAATAGTGACTCAACTTTACCTTTTGGTTAAAGATCTTCTACAACACCCTCAACTCGGCTTACCACCTCACTAGAAGCCAGCTCTAAGCCTTTTCTATAGCTATCAGAGGCTTTATCTTTATCGCCCTTCTCTCTTAGTACATCACCTAACATTTGATAAGCTGCAACAGTGGGTTCAATACTGACACTTTTTGTCAAGTATTGCTCCGCCTTTTCCATTTGTTGACACTTTATACAAATTTTACCTAAAATGCGTAATAACACAGCATTACCTGAATGTACTGCTAACCATTGCTCTGCGGTCTGTAACTGCTTCTGACTATCTTGGGTTTTGATACTTGAAAATAAAATCAATAAAGTTTCATCCCAGTGCTTTACGATTGTTTTTGCCAATGCATCTTCAACTTTAGCACCAGCACCGACCTTAATCATCGCTGCATAATAAATAGTTAAAATACCTTGGAGTGACTGTACGTGTTCAGGAATACTGTCCCATAATTGCTGAATTTTATCTGCACTATTGTGTTCAACTGATTGCTTTAGTAGGCGGCTAAAAGTTTCAGTTTCCAATAATTTAACTTCTGCTTCCATCAATACTTTATTCTGATGCAAAGCAGGAATTAGGTTACGTAGCCCTTCCCAATCTCCGACGCGCTGATAAGTTTGATGCAGTAACTTTAAAATGCTCGCGTGTCCTGAGTCGATAGAATGTAGTTTTATTAAGGTTTCTAAAGCCTGATCAAATTGATTTGCAGATAAATGTAGCTCTGCCTGTGTTAACCCTACCGCTATATCGGTGTCACCCGATTGCTCTGTGGCCTTTCTAAGGTATTCGTCTCTTTTTTCTATGGCACCTCGTGACTGAGCTGCTCTTGCCGCTGTTAAATAATGCAATAAAGGTGCACCACTATTCGAAGCATGTTTAATCAGTATTTTCTCAGATTTTTCCCAGTTGCCTTCAGCTGAATCCACTAAGCCTGAAATCAATGCTTCTTGGGAACGGTTAAATTTGATGTTTTTTCCTTTATGTTTTAGTTTGCTCGGTAAACGAACTAAAGCACCTAATAATCTAAAAAAGATATAAAGCAGGAAAAAACCAATAATCTGACCCATCGCAAAAACGATCACCGAAGTTTCTATCGACCAGTGCCCCAGCCCAATCAGCACATACCCAGGGTCATCATAAGTTGCCAACCAGCTTTGAATTAAAAAAGCGGCCGCTACTGCAATGCAAAGAGCCCCTAAAAAATAAATTATATTTTTCACTGTGTTCTCCTTTGCTTACTGCGCAATCGCTTCAACGGGTTTAACGACAGCTGTGGGTATATCAAGCTTTAGTTTTTTATCTATTAAAGGTTTATTAATGGTTTTCACTGCCCTTTTTCGTGTTGAACTCATTTGAGCTTTATCTGTTTCTATTCTCAACTTGGTAATGTCTTTTAACATTTTTAGCGACTTGCTTATATCAGGGAATTGAGTACGAAGCTGTATTTTATTTAAGGCCGCTAATTCAGACAGTATAATGCTTGAGCTTTTATTTTTGGCGAAATTATTTTTAACCCAGTGTATCGCATCAGTAATATTAGTTTGAAATAAAGCATCATTTTGCTGCACCAACGAAATTTTAATCATTTCTAATTTCACATTCAGTTGTTGCTTAATGAATTCAGCATCTTGTACCGTAATAATCTCTGTTATAGGATGATCAGAATGCTTAACCGTGACATAACCTTCTAATAAATGTAATGCAGAATTTAACATACCGTGTTCAGCTTGCTGAGCTTTCTCATGATCATGCACTTGTTTAGACTCGGTCAATGGCTTACCTGCATAGGGTAAAAGAACTGCGAGCGTATCAACATTATCTTTTAAAATTTGTACTGCTGAATAAATACCAACAATATCAGGGACATTGACAAGCTCTATGCTGGAAATTTCTTTGGCAATCTGCTCCCTCACCTTAAACGCTGCAGTATCACCACTTTCTCTTAATCTCTGGTCTGCCGCCTCAAGTGCCATCTTAGTCGTATTAATATCCCCCATTAAATGCAGGCGTTGGTTAGCGACACTTAATAAATATTCAGCATCAGCAACCAGCCAGTCACCTCTTGTTTTACCTAATTGGCGTTTTAACTGGGTAATTTCTGTCAATAACTCTTTACGCGTACTGGCTAGCTTTTCTGAATGTAGTTGCGAAAAATCGGCTAAAGTTTTAGTGAAATGATTATCTTTCCCCGTAATTTCAGCGTTAAAGGTGGCAATTTGAGAGTTCATAGTCTCTAATTGAGATTGAAAAACATTGAGCTGCTTACTCACCTCAATATCTCTCATATCCGCTTCATTAATATCTTTACTTTGTAACGATTGCTTATCTTTTATTTCTGATGATAAGTAAAATCCGCCCCCTATTAATATCAAAATAAGTACGAAGTTAATCACACCCAAAATAATGCCACCATAGGATTTTTTTTGTGCATTGACGACAGGTTGACCTTCAGCCTGTACTGGTTTTTCCTGCTGTTGATCTTGTTTTAATTCTTCAGCCACTGTATTCCCCATTCATTAATATTTTGAGCTTATAGGCTCATTTGCACTACTGTCTTAATAATTGCCGCATCACTTGGGCTATCAGTCACAACAATGGTTTCAAATCCTATTTTCTCTGCTAACTGTTTAATTCTATTACTTATTACAATTAAAGGCACAGCCTTTAATATACCTGACAGTTCCGAGTTAACCATAATCATCAGGTTTTTTAATGCATCACCACTGGTAATGGTAATCACATCGAGCATCTGTTTTTTAAGCATATTATTCACATCCATATTATCTACTTTAGGTATTTCCCGCTTATATACTTCCATATATTCAACCTTAGCGCCTCTTTCTTGCAACTGATTGGCCAACCTTTCTCGCCCTCCCAGCCCCCTAATAATTAAGAATTTTTTTCCATTAACTTGCTTCATTTCATCAGTTGCCAGTAGCCCCTCTGTATTAAAGTGAGTTTCAGGAAGCAAGTCAACATTAAGCCCAGCAGAGTGTAAAGCCTTTGCAGTTGCTTTACCCACTGCGGCAATAGCACTCTCTTTAAAAGCATCTATTTTGCCATTATTTGCTAGTAGTGCAAAATTTACAGCATTACTACTGATAAAAACAAGCCAGTCCCATTCATTCATAGTTACTAATTGCTGACTAAGCTTACCGTTATTAATAGCAACAATATCAAGTGTTGGGAAGCGAATTGCCTGCCCCCCCTGCTGCTCAATTAAAGCACATAAAGTATCCGCTTGGTGAATAGGACGTGTCACTAAAACATTCATTTTTTAGCTTTCAATCACTGATATAAGTCTTTAAGAATTTTATCAGCCCCTTGCGCCAATAAGTCTTCTGCAATCTCAACCCCTATTTCTTTAGCTTGGGCAAATGAACCTTTTCGCTCTGCTCTATATAATAGTGTCCCATCAGGTGATCCGACCAAACCTCGCATCACCAGCTGATCACCTTGTATTTCTGCAAAACCAGCAATAGGCACTTGGCAGCCCCCCTTTAAGCGCTCATTCATTGCTCGCTCGGCTGTTATTCGGATAGTGGTTTGTTCATCCTGTAAAACCTTTAAATAATCATTCATCTCTTGATCATCAATTCTACACTCAACACCTACAGCGCCTTGCCCTATCGCCGGCAAACTAATAGCCGTATCTAGGC
>JALSLS010000072.1 GCA_026988195.1 Methylomonas sp. | reverse complement strand
CTTTTTAATGCTGGTCTTTTGCAGTGTCGGACTATCGGCAACCTGACAGGCATCCATTATTTGCACATTTTCAAAAGCAATTGTGTCTTTTTTTTGTTGCTCCTTTTTATATAAAGCTAACAGTTTATTAGATGGAATGCAGTAGTATTTGATATAGACCGAATTCCATCTATGCTATGGTATTCCTACGCATTATCAGTGTCAACGCGATTCTAACATATTTATGATTACACCTGACTGGACAAGTTTTCGTGAGATTTTGATAAAGAACAAGGTTCCCCAGAACCAGCATTCTTTCGATACTAAATGGGTGCAACAGTTTTTATCATTTATTCATGGTATAGATTCATCTTATACAATTTCATCGGTCAAAGCAGCTAATGACAATAATTACCGGAAGGATATAGGTAGAAAGTTTGATTTAACTGCATGGTAATTTCGTCAGTTAACCCATGATTTAAAACTTTTTTAATTACGCTGTTTCATTGCAACCTAACAGATTATCCTTTTTTTTAATTTATTTGTACTGATACAGATAAGGTTGTCAAAGCGGCTAGGATGGGAGTAGGTGATAAAAAATATCGACGACTGAGAATAGTGAGTGAAAACTGACTGAGTAATCAAACAATACAGCCTAATAGAGTAAAGTTTGGTATTTAAAATATCAAAATCAATGGTGGGTCTCTATGTGTTAATTCGGGGATTTCACTAAAGATGCTGAAAGTTACTTTAAAAGTATATAATAGTTTAATTTTGCTGGTTCTTTTAAATGCCAAGTCACGAGTTAATTAAACAGCTTTCAAAACAATTACAATCTTGCATGAATGTTGATAGTCACAGCTATAAACGACAGTTAGATCGTTTACGCAGTGATTATAAAAAAGGCAAAGATCCTGCCCAAAAATTAGCTGCTTTGGCGGCTAAAATAGATTCTTCTATTGCCAAGCGAAACCAACGCAAAATTAGTATCCCTCGTGTTGAATATCCAGATTTACCGGTTACCGCAAAAAAAGATGAAATTGCTGAATTGATCAGTAAAAATCAGGTGTTAATTCTCTGTGGTGAAACTGGCTCAGGCAAAACCACTCAAATCCCTAAGATTTGTTTGGAGCTTGGTCGAGGTGTTAGTGGTTTTATTGGACATACTCAACCTAGACGAATTGCTGCTCGTACGGTGGCTGATAGAATTGCTGAAGAATTAGGTCAAAAAATTGGTCAGTCTGTAGGCTATAAAGTACGTTTTCACGATAAAACCCATGATCGCTCATTAGTTAAGCTGATGACCGACGGTATTTTATTGGCGGAATCACAAAATGATCCGTTTTTAAATCAGTATGACACCATTATTATTGATGAGGCACATGAACGTAGTTTAAATATTGATTTTTTGCTGGGTTATATGCGCTGGTTATTGCCTAAACGCCCTGATTTAAAATTAATTATCACTTCGGCAACTATTGACCCTGAACGGTTTTCCAAGCATTTTAGTGATGCGCCTATTATTAATGTTTCTGGGCGAACTTTTCCGGTAGAAATGCGTTACCGCCCATTAGAGTTGATTGAAGAGGATGATGAGACGGCTGCTGATATTCAACAAGCGATTGTTGATGCTGTCGATGAATTACATCGAGATTTACCCGGTGATATTCTTATCTTTCTTAATGGTGAACGCGAGATTAGGGAAACCACAGAATCATTAAGAAAGCACAACCCTGCACATTGCGATATTTTACCGTTATACTCAAAGTTAAGTGTTAGCGAACAAGAAAGAGTCTTTAAACCTAAAGGTAAAGCTCGAATCGTGCTGGCTACTAATGTTGCTGAAACTTCATTGACAGTACCGGGTATTAGAAGTGTGATTGATACGGGGCATGCGCGAATTAGTCGCTATAGTCACCGTAGTAAAATACAACGTTTACCGATAGAAAAAATTTCTCAGGCTAGTGCTAATCAGAGGGCAGGGCGTTGTGGTCGGGTTGCTGAAGGGATTTGTATTCGGCTTTATTCAGAAGATGACTATTTAGCTAGGCCTGAATTTACTGAACCTGAGATTTTAAGGACTAATTTATCTTCAGTTATCTTACAGATGACTTCTTTAAAACTAGGTGATATAGAGGACTTTCCGTTCTTGGAGCCTCCTGAAGATAAGATGATTCGGGATGGTAAAAATTCTTTACATGAGGTGAATGCTTTAGATAAGCAGGGCAATATTACTCCTATGGGAAGGCAGTTGGCTAAAATCCCGACAGATCCCAAATTAGCAAGGATGCTGTTAGCTGCAGATAAGCTAAATTGCCTAAGCGAAGTGGCTATTATTGTTTCAGCATTAAGTATTCAAGACCCTAGGGAAAAGCCTGCGGATAAAATGCAGCAAGCGGATAGTAAACAAGCTGAATTTAAACATGATGATTCTGATTTTTTAACCCTTTTAAATATTTGGAACACGTTTGAGCAGCAGAAAAAACATCTATCCAATAATAAAGTCAGAAAATATTGTAAAGATAATTTCTTATCCTATATTCGGATGCGTGAATGGTTTGATATTCATGCACAGATTATGCAAGTTATTAAAGGTGAGTTGAAATTAAAGCCTAATACCACTGAAGCTGGGTATGAAGCCATTCACTGTGCTTTGTTACCTGGTTTATTGTCAAATATCGGTTTTAGGCATGAGCAATATGAATATGTCGGTGCTAGAAATCTCAAATTTTTTATTTTTCCAGGGTCAGGGCAACATAAGGCTAAACCTAAGTGGATTATGGCTGCAGAACAGGTGGAAACGTCTAAGGTTTATGCCCGTACTGTTGCAAAAATAGAGCCTGAATGGATTGAGCGATGTGCGCCACATCTGGTAAAATCGAGCTATTACGAGCCACATTGGGAAAAGAAAGCCGGGCGTAGTGCTGTTTATGAGCGAGTACTGTTGTATGGATTAACGGTTCAGCCAAAAAGAAAAATCCCTTATGAGCGTATTGATCCAAAAGCTGCACGCGCTATTTTTATTCGGTGTGGTTTAGTCGCTCAAGATTATCATACCAACGCGCCTTTTTTTAAAGCCAATAAACAGCTTTTGGAAGAGGTTGGCTATATTCAGCACAAGGGTCGGCGTGTTGATTTAATTGAAGATGAAGAATGGCTATACGAATTTTATAATCAGAAATTACCTGAACAGGTGGTTAATGGGATTACTCTAGATCAATGGCGTAAATCAGCGGATAAAGAAAACCCGAAATTATTATTTTTAACGAAGCAAGATTTAACCCGCGAAGATGATGAGCATATCAGTGCTTGGGATTATCCTGATCATAAGGATGTAGGCAATTTATCCATTGAGTTGCAATATCGCTTTGAGCCTGGACATGATGAGGATGGGGTCACGGCGATTATTCCTGTTCATCAATTAAATCAAATCTCAATCCAGCCATTTGAGTGGTTAGTGCCGGGGTTATTAGAAGAAAAATTGGTTGCTTTGATTAAATCATTACCAAAACAGTTAAGAAAATATTTTGTCCCTGTGCCACAAACCGCAAAAGATTGTTTGGAAATAGAGCCTGATTTTAAAGGCTCTCTCTATGAATGGCTTAGTATGCGTTTACGTAAACTCACGGGGGAAGCTATTCCTTTAACAGAGTGGAATCCGAGTGTACTCAGTGATCATTTAAAAATGAACTATCGAGTCGTTGATGATAAAGGTCGTTCTATTGGCTATGGACGTAACTTAAAAAGTTTACAAGATAAGCATAGTGATACAGCAGGAGATAGCTTTGACCAAATAGCGACTGATGAGATGAATCATACCGGCTATATTCAATGGGCGTTTGATGACCTGCCAGAGACTTATTCTTTTATCCAAAAAGGGCAATCTTTTGTCGGTTTTCCTGCCTTAATTGATGAGGGTGAAACGGTTGGAGTAAAGCTTTTTGATACCAGAGATAAAGCAGAACAAGCGCATTTTTTAGGGTTAGTCAGGTTATTTCAATTGCAAACCCGTAAAGACAGTAAATATGTGATTAAGAATGTGCCTAAATCACCGATGGCTGAATTAAATTATAATAATTTATCACAACACCCTTTAATAAAGGATAGAGCAGGTCTGTCTTATAAAGAGGATTTATTGTTTGCTATTTTATCAGCAACTTTTTTGCAAGAGGGCGATATTAGAACGCAGGGCGACTTTGAAGACAGTTTAACAAATAATAAACAGTTTTTAGTCAGTTTTGCCAATGAAATTGCTAAATCTGTTATAGCG
>JALSLS010000071.1 GCA_026988195.1 Methylomonas sp. | reverse complement strand
TCCAGAGATAAATTTTGCAGAGCATTAGGAATATATCCAATGGTTTCTAAAAGTTTTTCTGCTACTTTAACAATGTCTTTGGTACGGTAACGCCGTTGCCTATCAAGCTGCACTTCATTTTGCATCCGTTCAAACATTAAGTCATCCAACTGCCTCATTAAAACTTTTAGCTGTGCACTTTGTATGGAGTGTAGGGCTGGTTTGTCTATATTGGATAACTGAGTATAGCTTGACTGGCTAGATACACAGCCAGTCAATATTAAAAAACATGTAATGATGAGGTGCTTTTTCATCTGCTGATAAAAGTAACTTGTTGATAATTTTAACTATGGGTTCTTTTTTTGTTGTTTTTTTGTTTACTGTTAAATAAAGTATGTTTGGTTTTAAATCTCTTGTTCTTATCTGTTCGGGTATCCAATGTACCTTTAGGTTGAAAAGAAGGAATTAAATGTTTCTTTCCATTACCAATCAAATCAGAGCGTCCCATATTTTTTAGAGCTTCTCTTAATAAGGGCCAATTTTTGGGGTCGTGATAACGTAAAAATGCTTTATGCAGACGACGTTGTTTAACACTTTTGGGGACTGGCATATCATCAGCTTTACGGCTGACTTTTTGTAAGGTGTCTTTCCCTGAGTGATACATGGCCGTAGAAATAGACATAGGGGAAGGTAGGTAAGCTTGTACCTGATCTGCTCTAAAACCATTGCTTTTTAACCAGATGGCTAAATTAAGCATATCAATATCTTTAGTGCCTGGGTGAGCAGCAATAAAGTAAGGGATTAAATATTGCTCTTTACCGGCCTCTTTTGAGAACTTCTCAAACATATTTTTGAAGCGATCATAAGATCCCATGCCTGGCTTCATCATTTTTGATAAAGGTCCATCTTCTGTATGCTCAGGAGCAATTTTTAAGTAACCACCCACATGATGAGTGACTAATTCTTTAACATATTCAGGAGATTCAACTGCAAGGTCATAACGTAAACCTGAGGCAATAAAAATTTTCTTAATACCACGTATGCCTCTGGCACGGCGATAGAGTTTAATTAATGAGCTATGGTCTGTATCAAGGTTATGGCAGATCCCAGGGAATACACAAGAGGGTCTTCTACAAGATTCTTCAATCTTTTTATCTTTACAAGCTAAGCGGTACATATTAGCTGTAGGGCCGCCCAAGTCAGAGATATGGCCAGTAAAAGCAGGGGAAGTATCTCTGATGGCTTCAATTTCTTTAATAATCGAGTCTTCTGATCGACTTTGAATAATTCGCCCTTCATGCTCAGTAATAGAACAAAAAGTACAGCCGCCAAAACAGCCACGCATAATGTTGACTGAATGTTGAATCATTTCAAAGGCAGGAATATTGGCCTTGCCATATTGGGTGTGAGGCAAACGTGAAAAAGGTTGGTCAAACACACCATCCATTTCCTGAGTCGTTAATGGAATAGGCGGGGGGTTTATCCAAATTTGACGCGAGCCATGGCGCTGAATTAATGGCCTAGCATTACCTGGGTTGGTTTCACCATGCATTACTCTAGAGGCATGGGCATAAAGGATAGGATCATCCTTTACATCTTCATAGTCAGGTAAGCGAATAACCGTTTGTGAACGCTGTTTATTAGGGATAATGCGGGTAAATTGCACTACTTTTTCATCACCTGAGGTTGATGGTTTTTTATCACAGTCAGGTTCTTCCTGATAGGGATTGGTTGGTGGGTTAATCACTCCAGGCTTGTCGACTGATGTAGAGTCCTTTTCAGTCCAATTGCCCGGTATTTGCTTAACATAATGAACCGTACCACGAATGCCTTTAAGGTCTGTAATAGCTTCTCCTTTAGCTAAACGGTGGGCAATTTCGACAATTTGCCTTTCGGCATTTCCGTAGACTAATAAATCCGCTTTGGAATCCATTAATACAGATTTTCGGACTTTATCTGACCAGTAATCATAATGGGCAATACGGCGTAAACTGGCTTCAATCCCCCCAATAATTAACGGTACATTTTTGAATGCCTCACGGCAGCGATGGGAATAGACATTGACCGCACGATCAGGGCGTTTTCCTCCAGCCCCATCAGCAGTATAGGCATCATTAGAACGAATTTTTTTATCCGAAGTATAGCGGTTGACCATGGAGTCCATATTGCCGCCCGTTACCCCAAAAAATAGATTAGGCCGTCCTAATTTTTTAAAGTCTTCAGCACTTTTCCAATCAGGTTGAGAAATAATGCCCACTCTAAAGCCTTGGGCTTCTAGGGTACGACCAATAACAGCCATACCAAAGCTTGGGTGGTCGACATAAGCATCTCCCGTTACTAAAATAACATCGCATGAATCCCAGCCAAGCTGATCCATCTCATCCATACTCATGGGTAGCTCATGAGCGGTACCAAAGCGTTGTGCCCAGAATTTTTTATAGCCGAAAAGGTAAGGTGCTGTTTGGGTCATTTTTTAAATACTTTGTCTAATACGGTGGTGTTATTACGTTTGAAATCTTGAACAAACTGTGGGAAATTAAGCTGGTATTGCTGTTCGAGCTGGTTGGCTTTTAGTTTTAATTCTTTCATAGAGTATTTAGGGGCGTTTTCTCTAAATGCAAAGCCAATAATATTGCCACGTCTACGAACAGGTAAAAATAAGATTCGCCAATTAAATATGCGCCCCATATTCCAAGTGACATCTCGAAATAGTTCTTTGTTAGTTCCCCATAAATTGATAGCTAAGAGGCCATCCTCTTTTAAAAGAGTTCTACAATTGTCAAAAAATTGCTCACTGCTGACTTCAAGGGCCATGCCTTGGTGGTCATAGGCATCAATAACCATTAGGTCATATTGTTCTTCAACTTGTTTACTTTGGTTGGCAACATATTCACCGCCACAGCCAATTTTTACTTTTAACCGTGGATCAAGAGGAAGTTGAAAGTGACTGCGTGCGACTTTTAATACACTGCTACGGAATTCAATCACTTTAATTTTACAGTCACCAAACTGATGTAATAAATATTTGGTAATCGTACCGCCACCTAAACCAATCATTAAAATATCTTTAGGCGAATCATTAAACAATAATAGCCCCATCATCGCTCGCGCATAGAATGAATTTAATTGGTTGGGATCAGCTATAATCATGCTGCTTTGTCTTGAGTGAGAGCCAAAATGCAAGGCTCTTTCACCTTTTGTATCAATTACCTCTATGACTCCATGTTCATCAAGTGTCTGATGAACAAGTAAGCCTTCATATTTATACATAAAACCCTTGGAATATTTTAAACTGTGACTATTTTCGCTTATATGTAACTTATTGTCTTGATAAATAAAAAATTAAATCATCGTCTAGTTTTAAGTTTGGCGCTACCTATGATCTTGAGCAATATTTCCACGCCATTATTGGGGTTGGTAGATACGGCAGTGTTAGGCCATTTGGATTCGGAACAGTTTTTGGCGGCTGTTGCTTTAGGCGGGTTAATTTTTAGTTTTATTTTCTGGGGGTTTGGGTTTCTACGGATGGGAACAACAGGGCTAACCGCACAAGCCTTTGGTGAAAATGATAAGCCAGAAATTAATGCGGTATTAACTCGCGCTATTGTTTTGGCCGCTATTATTTCAGGTTTACTGATATTGGCTCAGCCAATAATCGCCACCCTTAGCTTTAAATTGTTACAGAGCGAGGCAACGGTTGAGCGATTGGCTTTGCAATATTTTGATATTAGGTTATTAAGTGCACCCGCAACACTGTGTTCATATGTACTAATGGGGTGGTTTTTAGGCCAGCAAAATGTAAAAGCACCCTTGCTAGTGGTATTAAGCAGTAATAGTATTAATATTGGGTTAGATTTATTGTTTGTTTATCATTTTAATATGCAAGTGGAAGGCGTTGCATTAGCCACGGTTATTGCAGAATACCTCGGGTTAATGCTGGGGCTGATTATTGCCCTTAGAATGGCTAGAAAAAATTTAAACCGCTGGATCTGGGATGATTTAGCCGATATGAAAAAATTAAAAGCCATGCTACTAATCAACAGTCATATTTTTGTCCGTACCTGGTGTTTGATTTTTACCTTTGCTTTTTTTACGGCACAGGCATCTAAACTAGGTGCAATCGTTTTGGCTGCCAATACAGTGCTACTCAATTTCCAAACCTTTATGGCTTATGCTTTAGATGGGTTTGCACATGCGGCAGAAGCATTAGTGGGCAAAGCAGTGGGAGCAAAAGACAAACAGATGTTAAAACAAGTCGTATTGACAGCAGG
>JALSLS010000070.1 GCA_026988195.1 Methylomonas sp. | reverse complement strand
TGCTCGAATTGTCGATAAATCAGCACCTCGGTGCACTGAAAATTGCACGACGGATTCTGCTTCAACTTCGGGTACAGGCCCACCTTTTACCTGTTCAGCAGGAACAAAGTTTCTAAATGTTGGCATGACACAACTGTTTTCAATATTACCTGCATTGTAAGCAAGTGCACTGCCAGTAAAAAACATCGCGCCAAAAAGAATACCTATTTTTAACCCTTTTATAATTTTCATGTCTAGCCTCTCCTCTTTTATATTTACTTCATAAAATGCAATTCTGCATATCCTCAACAAAGACTTTACTCATTTTTAAAAAGCAATACAAGAAAATGCTAATATTATTTACTCAAAAACCGATACATTCCTTCAGTCGCGCCTTGATTTAAAAAGCTTTCAGCCCGTAGTACATGGCCAGCCTCTAGTTGATTATTCAGACTTTTCCGCTCTCCTTGGTAAAAGATCCTATAGGTATCGCAGCCATTCTCAGCTTTAAGCCAAGTTGCTGTTTTAATCATAGGTAACCCTTCAAGGTAATCGGTTATCCATATAGCCTCTGCCATTAATTTAATGCCAGAAACCTTTATTTTTAGCTCCTTAACCTTTTTATTCCCCTGTTTTGCGGCATAAAAATTTGATAAACGCTGATAAACTCCTTGAAAACCGACTAAGGCCACACTATCCAAGGTGGAGCATTCACTCCACCATTGTTCAATTTTGGCATCAAAGTACAAGGTCCACTCAGCTTTCCAGCAACTGCCTTTTTTAACGAACTTCCCTGCCAAAGTTGAAACCACCTCATAACGTACCGAAACTTCCAATAAATGTTCAGAATATGCACTTAATACATCAGCAATAGAAACTATCCGTTTTTCGTTTAAATCTTGTATAGGCAGTAAAATAGGTATTTTTTTCTGTTCCGACGCTTTTTTTAGTACCCGATCAATATAAGGCATTTCATCAGGGTCAAAAAAACGCTGAATACCCTCCTCTTCTACAACTAACCACAGTAATGTCCTTGGTCTTATTTCATTCCATAACCACTTTTCGCCTGACCGCAAAGTATTAATTAATCTCTGTTCATTAAATAAAACACGCATTAAACGGGTGTTTTTAATGCTTGTTTCTGCCAAAGACAATTGGTACTCACTTACATAGTCAACCGCATTATTTAGTACACTTCTAACTAATGGGTCTTGTAAAGCATGTGTTCCTGCCAAAATCCGAGTCAAAACTAGTCGCATAGCCTGTTTAATTGCAGCTACTTTGTCATGCTCGTGCTCGCTCTTAGCAATCACTTCAACTTCATATAAGTCCTTAACTTCCACTGCATTTACATTTTCAATTGCTATCAGTACAAGAATAAGCAACACTTTAATCCATACTTTCATATCATTCACACAAATTGCTAGATGTCTTGTACAATATCGGTAGATTTATCATTAACTTTAATAAGAGATCACTACATTGAGCAAACAAAATCAAGAAGGCCTAAATTATAAGAGTGCAGGTGTTGATATTGAAGCAGGCAATGACCTCGTCGAACGCATTAAACCTATCGCAAAGAAAACACATAGACCAGGTGTTATGGCTGGCTTAGGTGGCTTTGGCTCTCTTTTCGAACTTCCTCTAGATCGCTATAAAAATCCTATTCTAGTTTCAGGTACTGACGGCGTAGGAACAAAACTAAAACTTGCTATCGAACTAGGTATTCATGATACGGTAGGTATAGACCTAGTTGCAATGTGTGTTAATGATATTATTGTATTAGGTGCTGAACCTCTTTTCTTCCTTGACTATTATGCCACCGGAAAACTAGAAGTCGAGACTGCAGCTTCTGTTATTTCTGGTATAGGGAAAGGCTGTGAACTAGCGGGTGCGGCTCTTGTAGGTGGAGAAACTGCTGAGATGCCAGGTATGTATACCGGTGGCGACTTTGACTTAGCTGGTTTTTGCGTAGGTATTGTTGAAAAAGATCGCATTATAGATGGCAGTAAAGTTAAAGTGGGTGATAAGCTTATTGCTATTGCCTCTTCAGGCCCTCATTCTAACGGCTACTCTTTAATCCGTAAAATACTTGAAGCCAGCAACTCATCACTGGATAACAAAGAATTAGGCCAAGCCTTACTTGAGCCTACAAAAATTTATGTAAAATCGTTATTAGAACTCTTAAAAACAGTACCTGTTCATGCCCTGGCACATATTACTGGCGGTGGTTTAACAGAAAACTTGCCCAGAGTCCTACCTGAAGGGTTGGATGCATCGGTTGATTTAAATACTTGGGAGTTCCCTGAAATATTCAAGTGGTTACAAGAAAATGGCAATGTATCTCAAGCTGATATGTTAACTACTTTTAACTGTGGTATTGGCATGATAGTCTGTGTTGATGCAGAAGATGAAGTAGAAACCATGGCAATTTTAAGCCAACAAGGCGAGAGCGTTTTTGCTGTTGGTGAAATAATAAGCGCTTCAGGTGAGCCTAAAGTAGTTTATAGCCGTTAAAATATACCGTTTATAAACACCACAAAAACCCCAATAAATAGATATTTATTGGGGTTTTTACTTTTCTAAGAAAGTTGTAGATACGCCAAATATGTTTTATATCCAGCAAAAATAGCAAGTGCAATAAAAATGACACCACTGACTCTATGAAGCAAGTTAATCGATACTCTCTGCAAGATGGTTCGCCCTGCCCAAACGCCTAACGCTGAAGTTGTCATTAGAGCAAATGTAGAACCCAACCATACAGCTAGTGGAAGACTGGTGCTACTTAATGCGACTACCGCCAATTGAGTTTTATCCCCAAATTCAGCGGCAGTTATCAACAAAAAAGTCCCTATAAAAATACTGCCATGATTACGTACAGTTACCTTTTCACTGTCAGGGTCATCCTCTACACGCATTGCCAAAACACCAAACACGGCAAATAAAATCGCTACAACCGCTGAAATCACTATTTCTGGAAGTAAGTTAGCTATTGTTGCACCAAAAATCACAGCTAAAGTATTCAGCAATAAAAAAGCGACTGCTGCGCCCGCCATAACGGGAGATGCACTATATCTAGCGGCAAGAGCCATACAAACCAACTGGCTTTTATCTCCAATTTCAGCTGCAAATACCAATAAGAAACTTGAACTTGATGTAGTCATCACATTAAGCCAGTCTTGGTTTAATAAAAAGTCAGAGATATTATCCATAAATAAAATAATTAAGTTTAAATTATGCCTGTCAAAACAGACTACTATTTCCAAGTGGCACAGTTGCGGGTGCGTTACCAACTTGCTCTAGAACACACCGTTATATGTAACCGTTCACCTCCCCCTTTGAAAAAGGGGGATTGAGGGGGATTTGTCTAATAAAATCGCCTCAACCCCCTCTTTGGAAAAGAGGGGGACTGAACGGTTACTTTTATATTTATAAGCCTATTGGTAACTATTCAGCATATTTAATGCAATTGTTTTGTAGGAGCGTCCGCCCTCGGCGCGATTAAAATGATACCCTCTTCTCTATAAAACTTTCAATTACCTTCTCGCTGAGGGCGGGCGCTCCTACATCATCGTTGTCTATTCACAAACTGAATAGTTACGCCCATTGAAATACGACTTTGTATAAAATTACTTATTTTTCTCAATCTTCCAGCAACCCATCAAATTCTTTTTTCTTACCTTCAAACCAATCTTTCATCCCGTCTGGCTTTTGCAGCAACTTTTGTATTTCAGTTATTGCTTTAAGGTGTGCTTGATCTTGTTTTTGAAACATTTCCATACCATGCAGCTTGCTCATTTCTGCAATCTCTTCAAAAGAATTGGCTTGAAACTCTTTATCACACGCCCCTCCAAGTTGTTTACAAGTCATTGTTTTCATAATTTTCTCTCCTAATATTTAAAAATTAACACTCCTTTTGGAGCTATATATAATTATGGGGGCTATGGAATAGACACATATTTTACCCAAAAAGGTGCCAAGAACCCCAGAATACCCCCCATAACAATCGCAACAAAGATGTTTTCTGGCATTAACTGGAAAGTCCACCCTATAACACCACCAGCAATCAACCCACTGAAGATTGGACTAACCCTGCCCTTTTGAAGGCTTTAGGCTCTATTTCTGGAGCCGAATATAGTGCCAAAGCAAAAACCACATATCAAACAAATTCTTGATTACCCATGAGCTTCCGCCATATACAGCACACCAGTTCCACGTCATACCAGCAGGGATTGCTGGTATCCAGTGTATAGGGATGTACGATCTGAATAATTAGC
>JALSLS010000069.1 GCA_026988195.1 Methylomonas sp. | reverse complement strand
TCCTTAATAATCAACCACTTACTTTATGGCATGTAAATTGCCTCAATAAAATCCACACACAACAATATTTGGAGCTAACTAAATGTTAAAGAAAACCTTAACCCCAGCACTAATAAGCGGTGCTTTAATGACAGCAAGCGCAAACCTATTTGCTGCTGGCGCCATTGAGTCACTAACTAGCCTCAATGTCAACGACGCATCTTTGTTAAAAGATAACGGTATCGAAATTGGTGGCTGGGCGGCTGCGGGCGCTACCTACGCTTCTCACAACGGCGACCACCGCTCAAACGCACCCATTTCTTTCAATGATCGCAACAATGAATTTCAACTAAACCAGGTAAACCTGTTTATTGAACGCGCAGTTAATACAAAAGGTAGTGACTGGGATATCGGCGGCAGGGTTGATTTTATGTTTGGTACTGATGCCAGCTATACACAAGCATCTGGCTTGGACAATCAAATTCTTGGGTCAACAGGCAACAAAACATTTAACAACTATGACGTCGCTTTTCCACAAGCCTATGCAGAAATATATGCTCCTATTGGTAATGGTCTGACCGCAAAAATAGGGCATTTCTACACCAATATTGGATACGAAGTTGTTACTGCTCCTGATAACTTTTTTTACTCACACGCATACACCATGCTTTATGGCGAACCATTCACACACAGCGGCGCTTTATTAACATACCAAGTTAATGATAATATCTCCATTTCTGGTGGTGCGGTAACAGGGTGGGATAATTTTGATAGAAATGGAGGAGACTGGAGCTTCTTAGGTGGAGCAAGCTGGACTAGTGATGACGCAAAAACATCGATAGCGGCTTCATTAATCACTGGCGAAAATGGTGATGACTCCGTTGATAGAAATACCACCATGTATAGCATTGTTCTTTCTCATGATATTAACGATAAGTTACATTATGTTTTTCAACATGACTTTGGCGTTACTGAAGACGGCGCTGGCGCTGGCGACGACTCAGACTGGTACGGCATCAATCAATACCTTACCTATGACCTTAATGAAAAAGTAGGTCTTGGCTTACGAGGCGAATGGTTTAGTGATAGTGATGGCCGTATCTCTGGTAGCTATGGTGCAAATTATTACGCAGTTTCAGCAGGCGTTAACTACACTCCCATCGAGTGGCTAAAATTTCGACCTGAAGTCCGTTATGACTGGGTTGATTCTAACGGTTCTGGCGGCTCCTACGACAACGGTAATGAAACAGACCAAGTAGCTATTTCTATGGATATGATCGTTACTTTCTAAGTAATTATTAATACCTGAAAGCAGAGCACAAGGTTTTAGCCCCACAGGCATGTTACAAAACAAACGCATAGCACAAGCTATGCAACTGTTTTTAAGTCGCCTGTGGAGTCAAAAGACAAGCCTAACTCGAGCATGATTGAACCCTCGTTCTTTACCATAAAAAACACGCCCAGCACCGACAGATGCTAAAAGTAACCTGCAATACTGTTTAAATCCGCGTCACCATATCCTCCAAACATAATTACTACTGAGCTCAGCCCTCACGACCAATAACATAGGAACGTGTATGGAATAACTTCCCGAAACTATAACGTAGGATTTTTATTTCAGGTGGAATGATCTCATGAGGCACATAGCAAGCTACGCAACGAATGAGATCATTCCATCTGGAGCAAAAAGACAAGTTAGAAATCGGGAAGTTGTTTCATGCACGTTCCATAGCTAGCCCCGTTTTTTTTAATTAGCCATTATGGTAAAAAAAATGGTATGGTTATAGATGTTTTATCTAAAACTATACTATCTATAAAAACAACCCACTGGAGACTAGGTAAATGTCAGTAGACAACGTTCTTAAAATGATCCAAGAAAACGACGTCAAATTTGTTGACTTTCGTTTTTGTGACACACGCGGTAAAGAGCAACATGTAACATTCCCAGCGCATACAATTGACGAAGATACTTTTGAAGAAGGCAACATGTTTGATGGCTCTTCAGTTGCTGGCTGGAAAGGCATCAACGAATCAGACATGATCTTAATGCCTGATCCATCAACAGCAGTTTTAGACCCCTTTTTTGACGATACCACATTAATTTTACGCTGTGATATTATCGAACCTAAAGATATGCAAGGCTACGAACGTGATCCACGCTCTATCGCCAGACGTGCAGAATCTTACATGCAGTCTACAGGCATTGGTGACACTGCTTATTTTGGCCCTGAAAATGAATTTTTTGTATTTGACGATGTACGCTGGAATTCTGACATGGGAAGCTGTGGCTACAAAATTGATTCTGAAGAAGCTGGCTGGAACTCAGAAAAAGCATATGAAGATGGCAACATCGGTCACCGTCCTAGCGTAAAAGGCGGTTACTTTCCTGTTCCCCCTGTTGATTCTTTACAAGATATGCGTTCTGCAATGTGTCTTGTTCTTGAAGAGATGGGACAAACAACTGAAGTACATCACCACGAAGTTGCGACTGCTGGCCAATGTGAAATCGGTACAAAGTTCAACACTTTAGTTAAAAAAGCTGACGAAGTTTTAGAGCTAAAATATATTGTTGCAAATATCGCTCATGCTTATGGCAAAACAGCTACTTTTATGCCTAAGCCTTTAGTTGGTGACAACGGAAACGGTATGCATGTTCATCAATCTATTTTTAAAGATGGAGAGAACCTATTCTCTGGTGACTTGTATGGCGGCTTATCAGAAACCGCTTTATTCTACATCGGCGGTATCATTAAGCATGCAAAAGCACTAAACGCTTTCGCTAACGCATCAACAAATAGCTACAAACGCTTAGTTCCTGGCTTTGAAGCACCTGTTATGCTTGCATACTCTGCCCGTAACCGTTCAGCTTCTATCCGCATCCCTTTTGTAAACAACCCAAAAGGTCGTCGTATCGAAGTTCGTTTTGGCGATTCAACAGCTAACCCTTACTTATGCTTCGCAGCAATGCTAATGGCTGGCCTTGACGGAATCAAAAACAAAATCCATCCAGGTGAAGCGATGGACAAAGATTTATATGACCTACCTCCAGAAGAAGAAAAAGCAATTCCACAAGTCGCTGTTTCTTTTGATGAAGCATTAAAAGCATTAGATGAAGATCGTGAGTTCTTAACCCGCGGTGGTGTATTTACTGATGATGTGATCGATGGCTATATTGATCTTAAAATGGAAGAAGTGACTCGCTTACGTATGAGCACACATCCTGTAGAATTTGATATGTACTACAGTTTGTAATACCCTCTTGCTTCATTAGTCGTTAACACAAGACCGAAACGCCCCTTTATGGGGCGTTTTTGCTTTCTCCCCCCCTCAAAAAAACGCTTCCCCCTCAGCAACCCATAGAACTTATACTATGGTATAAGATTTGCTTTAAAATAGATAAATCTACCACCTACTTACCAGTCCTGTGCATAAAAAAATCCTTGCCCATCTTAATGAAGCTATCTTGTTATTTAACCACCATTTAGTTTTGATCTACATTAATACTGCAGGTGAAATTTTATTAGCCGACAGTGAAAAACATTTGCTAGGCCTTGATGCAAAAACACTCTTTAAGTCATCAGATTCTTTGCTATCAGACCTTCAACAATGTTTAACAAATAATGAGCCTTTAGTTGACAGGGAGCTTAACTTAATCCGCCCAAACCACTCAATAACTATTAATTTTAGCGCCACCCCCATACTAAAAAAAGGGCAGCTAAATGAAATTTTAGTCGAACTACAGCAAATTGATAGACACCTCAGGATTAGCAAAGAAGAACAGCTTTTCACCCAACAAAACATCAGTCGAATGCTCGTTAAAAGCTTAGCTCATGAAGTTAAAAACCCCCTAGGAGGAATTAGGGGAGCCGCGCAATTGCTGGAGTTAGAACTGCCTGATGAAGAGTTAAAAGAATATACTCAAATCATTATTCAAGAATCAGACCGCTTAAAGTCCTTAATGGATAAAATGCTAGGCCCTAATAAACCCTCAAAAAAAGAACCTTTAAATATTCATGAAGTTTTAGAGCGTGTTAGACATTTAGTTAATATTGAAGGCAACCATAATATCAAAATATTAACCGATTACGACCCCAGCATCCCCGACTTAAAAGCCGATAAAAACCAGCTCATTCAGGCGGTTCTTAATATTGTTCAAAATGCGGTTCAAGCAATGCAATCAGGCGGTAAAATAACACTCAAAACGCGTATTCAACGCAATGCCACTATTGGACGAAAGCGCTATAGACTAACGACTAAAATAAATATTATTGATAATGGCTCAGGTATTAGT
>JALSLS010000068.1 GCA_026988195.1 Methylomonas sp. | reverse complement strand
AGCGATGATGAACCAACATGCTGAACGCTTAGGTATGCTTGATAGTCATTTTGAAAATAGCATGGGGCTTCCAAGTAAAAACCATTACACAACAGCACGTGATTTAGCTAAATTAACCATTGCTGTTATTGCTGAATTTCCTGATTATTATCGTTGGGATTCGGAAAAAGAATTTACCTTGAATAACATTACCCAGCCTAATCGAAATAAATTACTATGGCGCGATAAATCAGTGGATGGCGTAAAAACAGGCTATACAGAAGAAGCTGGGTATTGCATGGTAGCATCAGCTAAGCGCGAAGATATGCGATTAATTTCCGTTGTTATGGGAACTGCCAGTGCCAATGCCAGAGCAAATGAAAGCCAGACCTTATTAAATTATGGGTTTCGCTTTTTTGAGACACATCAATTATACAAAGCCCAAACTGCTTTAACGGAAGCTCGTATTTGGAAAGGTGATAGTAAGCAGGTGCCTATGGGGTTGATGGAAGATTTATATGTCACCATTCCAAGGCGGCATTACAATGATTTAAAAGCAGAAATCAAGGTAGATAAAAAAATTATGGCACCTATTAAAAAGGGTGCGAGTTTTGGCTCTGTGAATATATCTTTAGCGGGTGATGTTCTTGCAAATAAACCTTTAGTGTCCCTTAAAGCAATAAATAAAGGGGGGTTTGTAGACCGGATGTATGATGAAGCTATGCTAATGATGGAGTAATGGAATGAATAATTTAGTTGAGGGTCAAGTCTATTTAAATGGTGAGTATTTACCTTTATCGGAAGCTAAAGTCTCAGTACTGGATAGAGGGTTTTTATTTGGTGATGGGGTTTATGAAGTTATCCCTTCTTATTCAGGCCACTTATTCAGAATGCAAGATCATTTGGATAGACTGCAAGATAGTATGAATAATATCAGGCTACAACTTCCTTATAGTTTTGAACAGTGGATGGAAATACTGACACCTCTACTAGATAAAACTAAAGACCAGTATATATATTTACAAATTACCCGTGGTGTTGCTGCAACGAGGGATCATGCATTTCCTAAAGACACCGTACCCACTGTTTTTGCTATGTGTTCAGATATAAAACCTTTAGCGGGTGTAGAAGCAGGTGTTAAAGCCTTGACGATGGAAGATAGTCGTTGGGAAATGTGTAATGTTAAGGCAACCACTTTATTGGCTAATGTGTTATTAAGACAACAGGCGGTGGAGCAAGGTTGTGCCGAAGCAATATTACATAGAAATGGCTATGTAACCGAAGGGGCTGCGAGTAATTTATTTGCTGTGATTGATGGGATTTTGATGACACCTGAGAAAACAACGGAAATTTTACCAGGGATAACTCGAAAAGTTATCTTGGAATTAGCACAAGCAAATAACTTTAAGTTAAGTGAAGAAATTATTTCATTAGAAGCTTTGAAAACAGCGAGTGAAATTTGGATTACTAGCTCAACTCGAGAAATTATTCCTGTGGTTGAATTGGACTCAACTCCCGTAGGGGATGGTTCCCCAGGACCTATTTTTTATAAAATGAAACAATTATTTCAGGAATATAAGAAGTCAGTATGAGTGAAGAAGATACATTATTTGAATTTCCTTGTCAGTTCCCGATAAAAGCAATGGGGAAGAATATTGCAGAATTTGAGCTGACAGTTGTGGCGATTGTGCGCGAGCATGCTCAAGACATTACAGAAGATGCAGTAAAAGTAAGGCTAAGTAAAGGGGATAAGTTTTTAGCGGTCACTGTCACCATAGAAGCGCAAAGCAAACAACAGCTAGATGCTATTTATCAAGATTTAAATGATTGCCCTGCAGTCATTATGGTTTTGTAGCGAGATTTAATTGTTAAAAGGTAAACCTTTAGTTGCTGTCAGTGCCTGTTTATTAGGCCAAGCTGTAAGGTATGATGGCTTGGCTAAATATACTAGCCTGATTGCAGAAGAGTTAAGTAAATATTGTCAATTACTGGCTGTTTGCCCAGAGCTAGAAATAGGTTTAGGTGTCCCTAGGGCAAAAATACAGCTGACACAAGTTGGCCAAACAATAAGGGTTTTACAGCAACATAACCCTCATATTGATGTCACTAATGAACTGGTAGCGTTTGCAAAGCAATTTTATGAGCAGCAGCCTTTAGCAGGGTTAGTCCTACAAGATCGCTCCCCCAGCTGTGGAATGGGGAACACTGATCTATACTCACAGCAGGGTAAAGTCATTGGATTGGGAAGTGGGCTGTTTGCAGCCACCATGCTCGAGTTAAATCCTGCTCTTGTTATTATTCAAGCCAGCCAATTACAAAGTAAACAAGATGTTGCTATTTTTTTTAAGAAAATGACTTTTTGCTCTCTAAATCTGTAAAACTATAAAAGTGGGTGCCTTAATGAATAATAAAATATTACTTATATCGTTATTAATATTTTCCGGCATTGCAAATGCGGCCAGTGAAAAGGAAATGGTAAATGATAGTAAGCTAGCCATTAAACGTTTCAGTTCGGTATTAAAAGATACCTTAAAGAATGAACTGAATAAGGGAGGTGTCACAAATGCTGTTACAGCGTGTCACTCTGGTTCAGAAGCGATTAATCAGCAACTAATAGCACAATTGGGCTGGAAAATAAGCAGAACATCTCTAAAGGTTAGAAACCCTAAAAATACAGCTGATGCTTGGGAGCAACAGGTATTACATAATTTTGAAAAAAGCAAAGCTAAGGGTACAAGAATCAAGCAACTGCACTATTCTGAAATAATAAAACAAGGTAAACATTCTGTTTTTCGTTATATGCAAGCTATTCCTATTTCGGGAAACTGTTTAAGCTGTCATGGTGAAAAAATCCCCTCACCGGTAAAAGCTAAGTTACAGCAACTTTATCCAGAAGATAAAGCAACGGGATATAAAGTAGGTGATATTCGTGGCGCTTTTAGCATAACTCGGAAAATTTATTAATGGCAGTCACCGTAAAGCGTCTTGGCCGACAGGATTATGAAACTGTTTGGAAAAAAATGCAAAGGTTTACCCTAGAGCGAAATGCAGAAACGGTAGATGAAATTTGGATTGTAGAGCATCTTCCTGTTTATACGCTGGGCTTAAGTGGTAAGAGGGAACATTTATTAAATATTGAAGACATTCCTGTTATTGAAACTGATCGTGGTGGACAAGTTACTTACCATGCTCCAGGGCAATTAGTTGTTTATCTTTTAATAGATATTGCTCGAATCAAAATTGGGGTTAGAGATATTGTAACGCTGCTTGAACAGGCGATGATTGTTACTTTGGCTCAATATGGAATTAACGCAATAGCTAAACCCGAAGCTCCCGGTGTTTATGTGAAAGGCAAGAAAATTGGCTCTGTTGGGTTAAGAGTTAAACAAGGCTGTTGTTACCACGGACTTAGTCTTAATAATAATATGGATTTAACCGCATTTAAGCATATTAATACCTGTGGTTATCCCGACCTAGAAGTTACCCAACTTACTGACCTAAATGTTAAAATAGAAACTTATGAGCTAGCAGTTCCTATTGTTCATCACATTTTACAAACGATAAATTAATGAGTTTAAAAGCCCCTTCTCGAAATACACCAGAAACCCATCAACGTAGTGCAGAAAAATTAGCAAGGATACCGATAAAAGTTGAAAAAACGGATACAGTACTGCGGAAGCCTGACTGGATTAGAGTAAAGATTTCTGCAAATGAAGATGTTTCCCGGATTAAAAAGACCTTAAGAGAAAATAATTTACATACAGTCTGTGAAGAGGCCGCCTGCCCAAATCTAGGCGAATGTTTTAGTCATGGCACGGCTACATTTATGATTATGGGCGATATTTGCACCAGACGGTGTCCATTTTGTGATGTCGCGCATGGCAAACCAAAAGCTTTAGATCAACAAGAACCTAATAACCTGGCTAAAACTATCAAAGCAATGGCTTTAAAGTACGTGGTGATAACCTCGGTTGATAGAGATGATCTACGTGATGGTGGTGCTGGACATTTTACTGATTGTATTCAAGCGATAAGAGCTCAGTCGCCCAAGACTAAAATTGAAATATTAGTCCCTGATTTTAGAGGCCGAATGGATAAAGCGGTTGAAATTCTTAAACAGCAGCCTTGTGATGTGTTTAATCATAATTTGGAAACCGTTCCACGCTTATATAAGCAAGCTAGACCAGGAGCTGACTACCAAGGGTCTTTAACTTTATTAAAAAAATACAAGCAAGCTTATCCTGAAGCAATGACAAAATCGGGAATTATGCTGGGGCTAGGGGAGCGAGAAGAA
>JALSLS010000067.1 GCA_026988195.1 Methylomonas sp. | reverse complement strand
ATTGCGCAGATTTTTTGTTTCTGATCAAACTATCTCAAGAGGCGCATAGCCAGCTACGGTCGCAACCAGCATCCTGCTTCGAGCGACACTTGCACATCCGTGTGCTTCGTAACGATTGAGATGGTTTAAGCAGGGATAAAAAAGCCAGTAAGATGGGTGGGTTATTTGTTGCTGGTTGCCTAAGCTAATTATCCAGATCGTATGTCCCTATACACTGGATACCAGCAATCCCTGCTGGGATGACGTGGATCTAATGTGTTATATACGACTGAAGCTCATGGGTAATCAGGATTTATTTTGATTTACAAGATCGGTTAGAGTACTCAAGCAACACTCCACTTTTTAAAGTATATATTGGTAGGGTTTTTAGCTGATTGTGAGTAAAATCTAAACACTGAGTTAAATTGATCGCGCATTTTACCTGATAAATAAAGGAAAATATGAAACATTTAGTCCCCCTATTATTAAGCATTTTAATATTAAGCTCCGCTTATGCGGCACCCAAAGCAACTGAAAAAAGAATAGCTGAGGTTGCTCGGCGCGGGGTGCATGTGATGCCCTTTGATTTAGACCTTAGCACTCATGTTTTTTCTAAAACAGCGAAAGGGGGTGTTCAAGATGTTATTGCCAAAAATCCCAATAACCCTCTACAAATAAAGCTAATACGTGAGCATTTAACTAAAATTTCCCGTGATTTTCGACAAGGTGATTTTTCTGACCCTGCAAAGATTCATGGTGATAACATGCCTGGCTTAAAAAAATTGCGAAAAGCAAATCAAAATCAACTTAAAATTGTGTATAAAGAATTGCCCATGGGGGCAAGTATCAAGTATTCATCAGATGATCCAGCACTTATTTCAGCCATTCACCAGTGGTTTGATGCTCAATTAAATGACCATGCTCGTCATGCAACTTCAGGACATACTAATCATAAAATGCATCATCAATAAATAATCAAGCGTAACTTATTCAGCTTATAAGTAGATAATGATAATGTAAGAGCAAATATCTGTCCATGCACTAGTCGGCTTGAAGATAATTGAAAGCTCCAGAGAAAAAAGGCATTATTTTAATCGCGCCGACTAGTGCATGGATGCACGTAGGTAGAGCAGTGCACTAGGGCAGGAAGCCCGTAGGTAAAATAATGCAGGAGCTATTATCGAGGAGCAGCGAAGCGGTGTGCCGAGGGCGGACGCTCCTACAAAACATTGCATTAATGATGCTCAATAGTTATATTTACAGTAGCCAAAGCAAATTAAAGGGGAATTTCCAATCGAGCTTCCAGACCACCTTGCTTTCTTATTAGTAACTTAATTTTCCATTGATGAATATCACATAACTGTTGCACAATTGCCAGCCCTAAGCCACTTCCTCCCGTCTGTTTATTGCGAGAAGGGTCTAGTCGATAAAAAGGCTGGAAAACCATTTCCAATTTATCTTCTGGAATACCGGGCCCTTGGTCCAACACTCTAATAACAAGTTTGTTTTTCTCTTTTGTACAAGACAATTCAACTGGCTGCTGATCACTATACCTAAAAGCATTTCCCAACAAGTTACATAACACTCGACGCAATGCTGTAACTTCAAGCTTACAACTCCCACAGTTATTATTTTTCCAAATAACCCGGTAGTTTTGTCGTTGATAACTAACAACCAAAGCCCCCACCAGTTCATTAATATCAACATCAACAGCCTGTTGCTTGCTCATCCCTCTAACCAGTTCTAATGCTTGTTTAATGAGACTTTCCATTTCATTAAGATCACTCCTCATACCTACAACTAAAGGTTCATTTTCTTCATTCTCCAGTAACTCTAAAGCAATATACATACGGGTAATAGGTGTTCTTAAATCATGAGAAATACCACCAAAAAGGATATTCCTGCTTGATATTAATTGAGTGATCTTCTGAGTCATCTTATTAAAATTACACGCCAGAATAACCAACTCTTTTGAGCCTGTTTCAGGGATTTTAGTGGTGAGCTGCCCTGAACCAACTAAGCTGACAGCTTTAGATAAAGTTGTGATGGGGTGAGTAATTCTGCGTACTAATAAAATAGTAGTCATAAAAATAAGAAAACAACCGGCTATTAAAATCCCAATCATTGCTCTAGATGGATGCGGCCCTAATCGCTGGTGTAAAAAACCGATGCGGACTTGCTTTCCTGCCTGAGGAATAAACACCCAAAAGCAATAGTCCTTATCAACACCTTGCATAATGCTAATCGCTTGGCCAGTATGATGATGCAAGGCTTTTTCCAATCGTGGAATAAAAGGATAAGTCGTCAACACTTCTGTAACAGGAACATCTTCATCAGTAATAAACAACTGATGTTGCTCTCGCAAATGCTTTTGAAATGCGACTTTTTTATTTTCTGGAAGAGAAACCCATGATTGACTGATAATATGCATTAAGCCCCCAAAATCATCTGCCGCTCTATTCGCCATAGGGCTTAAAATAAAATGGAATATTAACGATAGAGAGATCAAAGTAAAGCCAAAAAGCCCAAACAACAAAGTTAAACTGGTATTGAGGTTGATACTATTATATCGACGCAAAAACCTCATGTTACCACCTGCTGCGGTATAAATTGATATCCCTTCCCCCATACGGTTTTAATATAAAGAGGGTTTGCTGTATCTGCCTCAATTTTATGCCGTAAACGCATAATTCTTACATCAATACTACGATCAAAAGGGGCACAATCATACCCTTTCAGTTTTTCTAAAAGGTCATCCCGACTTAAAACTCTTTTTGGGTTTTCTACAAAAATTTTTAGTAAGGAATACTCCCCACTGGTTAAAGTAACTTTTTTTCCTTTAAAATTAAGAGCCTGATTACGGGTATTAAATACATAGTCACCAAACGCATATTGCCCATCTTCATTATCCTGACTGGTTTTTTTAATATTTCGCCTTCGTAATACCGAGCGAATACGCGCAAGTAACTCCCTTGGGTTAAAAGGTTTGGCTAGGTAATCATCAGCCCCTATTTCTAAGCCAATAATACGATCAACATCTTCACCGCAGGCAGATAACATAATAATCGGTATCTGCATCGTGCTATTTAACCGTTTAACAATACTCAGGCCATCTTCACCAGGTAACATTAAATCAAGAATAATTAAATCGACAGTTGAAGATATAAGATATTCATCCAGCTCAATTCCATTTTCCACTGATGCAACATTAAAGCCCTGCTGGTCAAGATATTGGCAAAGTAATTTACATATCTCTGCATCGTCATCAACAACTAAAATCTTTATTTTATTTTCGTGATTCAACCAAACACCTACTCTTTAATTTATCTAAGCTAAATTCTACCTTTGTTTTAATCCGGTAAATAGACTTTTAAAGTAATTGTTACATCTTGTTACAAAATAACTATTTTTTGAAATATTTTAACTATGCCTTTTATCTAAACTAGTTCAGCATTTCATTGATTTTAATCTTTGAAAGGCATTACAACCCACCTTTCAGGAGATTGATCACTAATGAAAAAAATAATAATAACACTATCAATGATAGCTATGGCGAGCGTTAGTAGTACTGCTTTTGCCAGCAACACGGGTGATAACCAATATAAAAAACATCACCGATACCAGCATTCAAAAAGACTAGATAGACGCCTTAGAAGAATCATCCAATCAAATGCTTTAACAGGCAACCCACTACTCAATAGAGTAGTGCCCAGCATTAGTAGCCCACAAGCACAGTTGGGTATGGACTTATTCTTTTCTAAGACACTAGGCGGTGATTATGACTCTGCTTGTGTTGCTTGCCATCATCCTGTCCTTGGTGGTGGCGATAACTTATCACTCCCTATTGGAGTAGAATCCGATACACCTGATTTATTGGGTGTTGGGCGTACAAACTATAATGCGGCCAACAACCCTGAAGGTGGCCCCCCTGTCCCTAGAAATGCACCAACTACATTTAATACAGTTATCTGGGATAAATTTCAGTTCCATGATGGACGACTTGAAAGCCTAGATAAAATACCAGGTGCTAATGGTTCAGGGGCTGCAGGAATACGCACACCAGATTCTGCGCTAGGTGTAGCGGATCCTCTTGCTGGTAACAATTTAATACACGCACAAGCACGATTTCCAGTCACATCTAACGAGGAAATGAAAGGGTTTAATCATACAGGCTATACTAACCAGACAATAAGAGAGTTACTTGCCGGTCGTCTTGGGGGGTATGGTGATGAAGGTTATGCTTTAATTGATACCAATCATTGGCTTGAAAAGTTTCAATTCGCTCTAGACACCCC
>JALSLS010000066.1 GCA_026988195.1 Methylomonas sp. | reverse complement strand
ACGATTTACAAACAAACTACCCACCCTTTTTATTATCTATGAGAAACTGAAAGTGGGACATTAGCCCCGCATTGGGTCGGGCGAGGCTGAAGCCTCACTTCCAAGTTGCTCATTTTATTGAGAGCACATTCCTTAGGAACATGCATGAAACAATTTCCCGATTTCTAACTTGTCTTTTTGCTCCAGGTCATATGTCCCTATACACTGGATACCAGCAATCCCTGCTGGTATGACGTGGATCTAGTGTGTTATATACGGCTGAAGCTCATGGGTAATCAGGTACATTTTTATGTGAAAATTCAAGTTACCAATCCTCGCTATTGCTTCATTTTCCTGATTTTCAACGAGCGATACAAAATATCAGCCCACGTTAAAGATAAGGTATATACTTCGACAGTCACAGCTACAGGTTTCTAACAGTTAATTTTATACCGATAGCTGCGTTGTTAAACAGCTACAGAACTTTCTATGCGCCTGTTTCAGTGTCTTTCTCTCGACAAAAATAAACGCGTTAGAAATTCCGCACCCATACGCGAAGTATATTTTTCTAAACTGACTTGACTCTATCAAAAAAGATAATATGAAAATATTTTATATTTGTTTTACCTTTTTATCATTATTAGGGTGTGACCTTGAAACTTCACCAGCGCCCATTAAGGTCAGTATAAATGATAAAGTTGAGCTTAATGAACAAATGATTAAAGCAGACGATAGTCAATATAATACGCTTTATTTTGGTTTTGACCTAAGGTCAACATTACAAGAAGATGCTCGGCAATACCTACCTTTTCTTCAATATCTTGAATCCTCTACGGGTTACCGGTTTAAGTTACGTTTTACTACAAAAAACAGCACCATTATGGAGGAGTTGGGCACTAACCATGTTCAGTTTGCAGCCATGGGAGCTATGAGTTATTTAAAAGCTAAAGAAAAGTTTAATGTCACTACTATTGTTCAGGGCATTAATTTACAGGGACAAAATAAATACCGCTCCTTTATGGTGGTTAAAACGGATAGTAGTATAAATAATCTGGCTGATATTAAAGGCAAAAGAATAGCTTTTGGTGATAAGTCTTCAACACAGGGGCATTTAATTCCTCGTATTATTCTAAGTCAACAAGGACTTCGGTTATCAGACCTTACAGCCTACATCTACACGGGATCTCATCAACACTGTGCTGAAGTCGTATTATCAGGTGAATATGATGTTTGTGGAATGCAAGACACTCTCGCAGAAACGATGGAGAAACAAGGCTTATTGCGTATTTTATATCGCTCGCCTTACTTTCCTGGCAGTGGAATTGTAGCTAATGATCAAGTATCTATAGAAGTGATTAAAGTAGTTAAACAAGCCTTACTTGATTTTCAACCACTAGGAAAAGATAAAGATAAGCTATATCACTGGGATAAAACAGAAATGCCATTGGGGTTTTCTCCAGCTAAACTTGATGGATATACAAACCTAAAACAATGGGCAATCCAATTAGGATTTTTAGAAGCCATAGCAGAAGTACAGGAGAAATAATATGCGCCTTCAGACAAAAATCCTGTTAATGGTTTCACTCGTCTGTTTAGTATTATGGGGGGGTAGCTTCTTTTTATTTCAGAAAATGCAATTGCAGCAACAGCAACAAGCCCAGTTCATTTTAGCAAAAACAGTTGTTCAGTCATTAAGTGATACGCTGGCAAATAATGTATTAAATGAAAATTACTTTGTTGTTAGTCAGTTGCTTGAGAGGTTGCAAAGTTATGACGAGAATCCAATTGAGTACATTTATTTAACTAATGCACATAATCAAATATTAGCTCATTCTTATGGAAAAACAATACCAAAGTTCATCATAAAGTACCTTGCTAGCCATAAAACAAATTATGGAAAAGTAGTCAAAACGGCGCAATATCATACAGAACGTGGAATAATTTTTGAATACAGTCTCCCTTTAATAAAGGGCTTAGATATAACTCTACATTTAGGACTCAATCAAACAAAATTTTTACAGGAATCTCAAAAAGGAAATCAAAACTTTGTACTGTTATTTCTAAGTCTCATTTCTATAGCCCTATTAATCACTTGGGTAGTTACTCGAAAAATCAGCCAACCTTTAAAAGAACTCAGTCAATACGTTACCACTTATGGTCAGGGTAAAAAGGTTGATCTTAGTGCATTTAAAGTCTCCAATAGAGAAACTCAACTATTAGCCAACACTATACAAAATGCAATAAAAGCAAGATCCGAAGCTGAAGAGAGGCTACTTGAGCGTGAGCAAAACCTTGCTATAACTCTACACAGCATAGGCGATGCCGTTGTTACTACCGATGCTAAGGGACTTGTTTCTCGTATGAATCATGTTGCAGAAGAGTTAACAGGTTGGACTTTTGACGAAGCGGAAGGCTTGCCGTTAAAGTCAATTTTTTCTATTATTAATGCCAGCACCCGAGAGCCTATTGAAAACCCTGTTGATAAGGTGATTGCTACAGGAGAGACCGTATACCTCAGTAACCATACAACTTTGATTGCTAAAGATAAAACAGAATTTCAAATTGCAGATTCTGCTGCGCCCATATGCGATGGCACAGGTACTATTTTAGGTATGGTTCTGGTCTTTAATGATGTCACAGAGCAGTACCATTTACGTGAGCAACTAAAGAGTAATTTACAACGTTTATCCCAGCATTGGAAAGTCACACCGCTAGGTATGATTGAGTGGAATACTAATTTTGAATTTGTAGATTTAAACCCTGCTGCGGAAGCAATATTTGGTTTTAGTAAAGATGAAGTGTTGGGAAAACCAGCCACAGAGAATATATTACCCGATAGTGAACAACTAGAAGTTAATAAAATATGGGATAATTTAATTGAAAACACTGGTAATGGTCGCATTATTAACAAAAACACCACAAAAGATGGCCGTATTATTCTGTGCGATTGGTATAACACACCGCTTGTAAATGATGAGGGTGAGGTTGTTGGTGTTTCATCGCTAGTTAGAGATATTACCGAGCAAAACCGCTTAGAAAAATTAGAACAAGATAATAAGAAACAACTACAACAAGTGATAGATGGCATGTTGACGATGATTATTACACTTGAACCTAATGGTGATATAACCTTTATTAATGAAAAAGCCAATGATATTGTGGTGACAGATGTTTTAGGTAAAAAACTCTGGGCGTGTCCTTGGTTTTCTAATAGTGAACAAGAACAAAACATAATTAAGGATGATTGTAGGCAGGTAGCAAAAGGAGCAACTATTAGGCGGGAACTCGAAATAACCGTGGAAAATGGAAAATTATGGATTGATTTTAGTCTTCATCCCGTTGTTGACGAACAAGGTAATATTATTTCATTGGTTGCTGAAGGTCATGATGCCAGTAAACGAAAATTCGCTGAGGAGCACGTTATCCGCAGTCAGAAAATGGATGCATTAAGTCAAATTGTCGGTGGTATTGCTCATGATTACAATAATATGCTGGGCGTTATTACGGGTTATTCGGGTTTATTAAAGCGTAAGTATGCAGGTATCGAAGGTGCAGAAAAATTTCTTGATGAAATTATTAATGCCACCAACCGAGGAAAGATGCTCACTAAAAAAATGCTTAATTTTTCTCGGCCTGAGAGCAATCATGCTGAATCCAGTGATATTAACCAAGCACTCAATAACTTTGCAGATATTTTAGCTAAATCACTGACCTCGGTTATTCAGCTTGAGTATGAATTAGCGGATGAAAACTGGCTGGCTTGGGTTGACTTAGGAGAACTAGAAGATGCAGTACTTAACCTGGCAATTAATGCCAAACATGCCATGCCAGAAGGTGGCGCATTAACCATCAGTACACAGAATATACACTTGGCAGAAAAAGAAGCAAAATACCTTAATTTATCCCCCAATGATTATATTAAACTTTCTATTACCGATACTGGAACAGGTATTGATAAAACACTACGTGAAAAGATCTTCGAGCCTTTTTTTAGTACCAAAGGTGAAATGGGTAACGGGCTAGGATTAAGTCAGGTATTTGGTTTTATGGAGCGTTGCGGTGGCACCATTAATGTATATTCTCAAATAGGTCAAGGAGCTCAGTTTAATCTTTATTTTCCTCGTTACCTAGCAAATGATATGCATAATCAGCCGCCCCAGCAGTCAGCCATTAAACCGGAATTATCAGGAAATGAAACGATTTTAGTGGTTGATGATGAGCCCGCTTTACGTGAGTTAGCCCGTCAAATATTATTAGATGCCAGTTATAAGGTAGTCACCGCCAGTGATGGTAAAGAAGCA
>JALSLS010000065.1 GCA_026988195.1 Methylomonas sp. | reverse complement strand
AGACAAGTTTTTTTGGGTAGAAAAATAATTATCTTCCCTGAAGGAGGTATGGTTAAAGATCGACGCGTTTTTGATCAACAAGGGCGCTATAGTATCTACTCAAGTATTACCGGTGAAAGACGTAAACAGCATACTGGAGCGGCTGTTTTAGCTCAGGGAATTGAAGTTTTTAAAGCAAATATCCGCCATGCTCATTATCATAAAAAATATGATCAACTGAGGTTATGGAAAGAGCAATTAAAACTCAACACTATAGAACAATTATTAGAAAAAGCCTTTAAGCCTACTTTAATTGTTCCATCAAATATTACTTTTTACCCCATTCGATCATCTGAAAATTTCTTATTTAAAGGCGTTAATTTTTTAGCAGATGGTTTAACCCTAAAGCAAACTGAAGAGTTGCTAATTGAAGGTAATATAATGTTTAAAGATACCGATATGGATTTGCGGATGGGTAAACCTGTTGAGCCTTATCATGTATGGCGCTGGTGGAATAAATATTTAGTGGAAAAGGCTTGTAAAGAACTTAATTCTCTCGATGAAATATTTACGGTTTATACCTCGCCTAAAAACTGGCAACAAAGGCTGTTAGGGTATTCTTTTAGAAATAATGCTAAAGATACCCGTAATCAATATATGAAAGCGATTTATGCCAATGTAACCATTAACTTAAGTCACTTGGCATCAACACTTATTATGTACTGTATGCAGCAAGGGCAACAACAGATTAAAAAACAATGTTTTTATAAAACTTTGTATGTTGCTATTAAAAAGTTACAGAATAAAAAAAATATAAATTTACATCGAAGCTTATTAAATCCAGATGAATATCAGGATTTAGTTGAGGGTAAAAGTAAACGATTTGAACATTTTATTTGTGAGAGTGAGTCATCAGGGTTAATTCTTTCTTATCATGATAATTACCAGTTTTTAGCAAAGCTATGTGAAGAAAGTGATTTTGAGACCATTAGGATGGAAAATCTTATTGCCGTCTACAATAACGAAGTGGAGCCTATCAGTATTGTTCGAGAGACTTTGATTGATGCATACAAACACTGTTCAACGGTGACAGAGCATCAATTAGCTACTTGGGCTTTTAATGATGAACTTATGTCTTTAGCTTGGGATAAACAGCGTTATTCACATTCACGTTATCAAGATATCAATAGTAAAGAGCAAGTTAAACAAAATCCAGCTCCTTTTTTATTGGAACCCAAAAATGCCAATGGGGTAGGGGTGCTTTTAATTCATGGCTTATTAGCGTCACCTGCAGAAGTTAGAGGCGTTGCTGAAATGTTGATGCTGCAAGGCTATAGTGTTTTAGCAATACGAATAAAAGGACATGGTACTTCGCCTTATGATTTAAGAAAGCAAACTTTTGTAGATTGGTTTATTTCGGCTCAAAGAGGATTAAAAATTATTAGTGCTTATTGTGATTCTGTTGTAGTTATTGGGTTTTCAACGGGGGGTGCTTTAGCGCTTAAATTAGCGGCAGAAAATAATGATAGGGTTAAGGCTGTTATTGCTTTAGCCGTTCCTATCAAATTTGTGGATCGGTCTTTTTTATTTATTCCGCTATTACATGGCACCAATCGGCTAGCTAACTGGGTCACATCTGTTAAAGGGGTAAAACCTTTTCTAGAAAATGAGCCTGAACATAAAATGATTAATTACAGTCATGTACCGGTTAAAAGTTTATATGAATTAATTCAATTAATGGATGATTTAGTCGAAAACCAGTTATCAAAAATAACAATACCCGCGCTGATTATATATGCAGATAATGACCCAGTCGTTGATATTGAGAGTGCTGATATTATTATGGATGGCTTAAGTTCTGAGTCTAAAACAATGCTTACTGTTCATTCTGAACGTCATGGTATTTTAATGGAAGATATAGGCGGAACCTGGGATTACATTAATCGTTTTTTAAACAAATTAAAAAAAATATAGGATACTCATGATTGTCAGTAACTATTCAGCATCTTTAGCACAATATTTGTAACTGTTCACCTCCCCCTTTGAAAAAGGGGGATTGAGGGGGATTTGTCTAATAAAATCTCCCCTAACCCCTCTTTTCCAAAGAGGGGGACTGAACGGTTACCAATATTTTGTAGGAGTGTCCGCCCTCGGCAATCGCTCCTCGATAATAGCTCCTGCATTATTTTACCTACGTGCGTCCATGCACTAGTCGGCGCGATTAAAATAATGCTTTTTTCTCTAAAACTTTCAATTATCTTCGCGCCGAGGGCGGACGCTCCTACATTATCATGGTCTACTCACAAGCTGAATAATTACGATTGTCATTAAGATTGAACTTGTCGCTTTGATTTAAGACTAAATTATCAAGCTCTTTTATTTCTTCCTCTTTTTGGAGATGGAACATGAAAAGTATTGTAATTGTTGCCTATTCTCGTTCACCTTTTACACCGGTGTATAAAGGCCAGTTGGCTAGAACACGACCGGATGACTTAGCTGCTCAAGTTATTAAAGGCTTGCTTAGTAAGGTGGCCATAGACCCGCAGCAAATAGAAGACTTAATCTTAGGCTGTGCTTTCCCAGAAGGTGAGCAAGGCATGAATATGGCACGACTGCTTGTTCACTTGGCGGGTTTGCCTATTTCAGTTGCAGGTATGACGGTTAATCGTTTTTGTGGGTCCTCTATGCAGGCCATTCATATTGCAGCAGGTGCTATTCAAATGAATGCAGGAGAAGCTTTTATTTGTGCAGGTGTAGAATCAATGTCTCGGGTGCCAATGGGCGGATACAATATGATGCCTAATCCTAGCTTGTATAAATCATATCCTGAAGCTTATTTAAATATGGGGGAAACAGCTGAAAATTTAGCTGAACAATATCAAATTAGTCGCCAATCCCAAGAACAATTTTCATTAGCAAGTCATCAAAAAGCCTATAAGGCACAACAAAAGGGCTGTTTTAATGACGAAATTACCGGCATTGAAACAATAGATTCTGGAATAGTCACACTAGATGGTTGTATTCGTCCTGATTCAACGGCTGAAGACTTAGCTGATTTAAAACCCGCTTTTAATGTAAAAGGAAGTGTGACAGCAGGTACTTCTTCCCCCTTAACCGATGGTGCTGCTGCAGTTTTAGTTTGTAGTGAAGATTTTGCTGACAAGCACCAGCTTAACAAAATAGCTAGAATAAAATCGATTGCGGTTTCTGCCTGTGCGCCTGAAATTATGGGGATAGGGCCTGTTATTGCGAGTAAAAAAGCATTGCAAAGGGCTAAGTTAGCTTTGGATGATATTGATATTGTGGAGTTAAATGAAGCCTTTTCTGCTCAATCTCTAGCTGTTTTACACGACCTCCCCATTCCAAAGCTTAAATTAAATATAGATGGAGGGGCCATTGCCTTAGGGCATCCTTTAGGTGCGACAGGGGCAAGAATTGTTGGTAAGGCGGCTAGCTTGTTACTCAGAGAACATAAACAGTATGCATTAGCCACTCAATGTATTGGAGGTGGTCAAGGTATTGCTACTGTTTTGGAGGCAATCTAATGAACATTGAAACAGTAGCCGTGATTGGTGCAGGGGTTATGGGGGCAAGTATTGCGGCTCATATAACTAATGCTGGAGTTCCCGTGTATTTGTTAGACATTGTTCCTAAGGTGGATGGTGTTGAGGTTAAAAACCGCAATGTCATTGCCGAAACGGCGGTGAAAAACTTATTAAAGGCAAATCCAGCGCCTTTTATGCATAAGAAAAATGCAGGATTAATTACGACAGGAAATATTGAAGACCATTTAGAATTAATTGCTGATGTGGATTGGGTTATTGAAGCGGTGATTGAAGATTTAGCGATCAAAAAAATGCTATACCTAAAATTAGAACAAATTTGCCGACCTGATACGATTATTTCATCAAATACTTCAACCTTACCTTTTCAACAATTAGTGGGTGGTTTGCCGGCAAACTTCCAAAGTCGTTTTTTGATTAGTCATTTTTTTAATCCACCCAGATATATGCGGCTGTTAGAGTTAGTGAGTGGTTCTAAAGCTAGAGAGGGACTTATTCAAAATGTTAGGGAATTTGCTGAAAATAAATTAGGCAAAACTTGTGTTGAATGTAAAGATACTCAAGGCTTTATTGCGAATCGTATTGGTATATATTGGGTGCAATGTGGTTTATTAGAAGCTATTAAACAAGGCTTGAGTATTGAACAAGCTGATGCTGTTTTATCTGCACCTTTTGGCATCCCAAAAACAGCTATTTTTGGTTTATTAGATTTAGTAGGATTAGATTTAATGCCGCATA
>JALSLS010000064.1 GCA_026988195.1 Methylomonas sp. | reverse complement strand
CGTAAAAAATTAACCCAATCATGACTGTTGGGATAGCCATGAGTGTGTTGAGTATTTGCTGAATTAATCGTTTACCTGAGAATTGAGTAATGGCGGTTATAATGCCAAGAAAAAGACCAAAAGCAGTGGCAATTAAAGTAGCAATCAATGAAATTTTGACAGAAGTCCAGGCAATTTGATAAATGTCTGGGTCAAACCCTATGATAAGTTGTAATGCTGAAAGGATTGACTCTGAGAAATAATGCATGTGTCCGTTATTTTATGAGTGATTGTTTGAGTTGCTTTCTCGTTGCCAGTGGCCTGATTTTCCACCGTTCTTTTCAATTAATTGTACTGACTGGATAATCATGCCTCTATCTACCGCTTTGCACATGTCATAGATGGTTAATAATGCAATTTGAGTGGCATTTAATGCTTCCATTTCAACACCCGTCTGGCCATTGGTTTTAACCGTTGTTAGACAGTGAATACGATAGTTGTGTTTTTCTGCTGTTAAATTAACTTCTACATGAGTTAGAGGGAGAGGGTGGCAAAGAGGAATTAAGTCGGCTGTTTTTTTACTTGCCATAATCCCCGCAATTCTTGCAATACCAAGAACATCCCCTTTTTTATGTGAACCTTGGGTGATTAGCTCCAAGGTTTCAGGTAACATTTCAATAAAACCTTCACAAGTTGCTGTGCGGTGTGTAATGGCTTTGTCTCCAACATCAACCATGTGAGCTTCACCTGATTGATTAAAATGAGTGAGTTTGGTCATTTCTTTGTATAGTAGGGTTAAGATTTTGATACTCGCTTTCAAAAAGTGAGTATGCCGTATTCTCAATAAAAATGAGATTGTTTATCTATTTTATAGGAACTTTTGTTAATGTCGATTAAAGTCCGTTATTTTGCAAGTTTAAAGGAATTGTTAGGGCGTTCTGAAGATGAATTGGAATTTGTTGAAGTTATGTCTGTCATAGAGGTCTGGAAGCAGCTGAATATAGGTATTGAATTGCCCGATAATATTTTGGCAGCTATCAATATGGAGTACGTTAGTCTAGATAGTTTAGTTAATAAAGATGATGAGGTGGCATTTTTTCCACCGGTAACAGGAGGCTAGCTTGCAGGTTAAAATTTTAGAAACAGCATTTGACCCTTTGCAAGAAATACAGCGGTATCAATCTTCTGCAGGGAGTATGAAGGGGAAATATGGGGCAACCAGTATTTTTATTGGTACGATGCGTGATTTTAATGATGGGGATAATATTAAAGGTATGACTGTAGAGCATTATTCAGGTATGACAGAGGTGCAGTTAGGCAAAATTATTACCGAGGCAATGCAGAAATGGCAGGTGCTTGATGTGTTGGTTGTTCATCGAGTGGGGGATCTTTATCCTGATGACCCTATTGTATTAGTTGCTGTGTGGAGTACTCATCGTGGCGATGCTTTTGATGTGAGTCGCTATATTATGGAAGCGTTGAAATCAAAAGTCCCCTTTTGGAAAAAAGAGATATTACAATCAGAAGCGGCTCGATGGGTCGATAAAAATACAGATGGCTATAAAAGACATGAATAATATTATTTTTTAAATGTTTTACCAATACAAAGGAAGCTGAATGATTCCAATTAGAGATAATATTCTCTGTAATAACAAGCCTTATGTGAGTTGGGGTTTGATACTGTTTTGTACTGTTGTTTTTTGCTTAATGAAATTGATGCCACCAGAGGCACAGCGACAGTTTACTTATTTATATGGGATGGTACCCATCCGGTATTCAAACCCCAGTTGGTCAGCCGCTTTTGGGCTGAACTTTGATGGTTACTTTTCTTTTTTATCCAGTTTGTTTTTACACGGGGGATGGGGACACCTTATCCTTAATATGTGGTTTATGTGGATATTTGCGAAAAGTATTGAAAATGTTATGGGGCATTGGCATTTCTTATTTTTTTATCTTTTTTGTGGGTTGTTTGCTACTTTTGTTCAATGGTATTTTGAACCTGATTTGACTGTTCCGGTTGTTGGGGCTTCGGGTGCAATAGCGGGTGTTTTGGGAGCCTATTTCCGTATTTATCCCTTTGCAAAGGTCGTTATCTGGTTTCCATTTTTGCTCTTACCTATTTTCTTTGAGCTTCCGGCCATTGCATTTTTAGGTTTTTGGGTGATCATACAGTTGCAAAATGCAACCGCATCATTAGTTTTTGATGAGCTAGCACTCAATGTGGCATGGTGGGCACACCTTGGTGGCTTTATGGCTGGCATGTTAATTTATCCTTTGTTTATAAATGATAGTGAAGAATGATTTGAGCAAGCGTCATAATGGGATATAATGAAAAGATTCGTTTTAAGTAAAGTTAGGTTTGGATCGCAGGGGGTTTAAACTGAGCTTTCATCTTTTTTTTAGGAAATCCACTGTTATGAATAAAATTAATGTTGCTTTAGTAAGGTTGTTCCAGTTTGTTGTATTTGTTATTTTTACATTCATGGTCTTGGCCTATTTTGGCGCAATGGTTTTGGTTCCATTGGATTTAGTTGTTTTACTTCTTAAAGTGTTCGGACTCGTTGGGCTGGATGGTATGGTTGGTGCGGCTATTGCTGTCGCCATTGTTGCTTACTTAGGGAAGATGGTCTATGGAACACCAGGCCTAATTAAAATAATTATTGATACAGGTCTTGATCTTGTTAATACCGGTAAGACTCGTGTTGAAGCATTCAATAAAATAGCAGAAGATATTAAAAAGTAGGTTTTTTACTTTAGGAGCCGCGCACGTTCCTTAATTAAAAAAGGAGTTCTTTGTTATACAAAGGACTCCTTTTTTTATGCTCTAAATATACTCCACGGGGCATGGGGTTTAGTCAACATAGTGCGTGATCAATACTTTTATTTTAACTAAAAATGGATTGACGAAATATACCACCTAGCTAGTTGTATGGTTTCAGCAATGATCATGGAGTGTATCAGCACAGAAGTTATTCCTGTCTTGTCCTGGCAAGATAGGTCAACCACCAGGTAGTAAACACCGGGCAGGCGGGAGTAACTCCAAATGTTAAGCACGATGGGCGCAAACACATTGCTCTGTTCGCCATTATCATTGTCTACTCACAAATTGAATAAGTTACAAAAAAAGTAAAAAAAAACTACTTTTGGCCGCTATCTATATTATGAGATACAGTGGGTTAAAAAGATGAGAAGCTTTATAGATTATTTGGTTATTATTTTATTTTTTAGTTCAGTTGCTATTGCTGATGAGTATGCCGCACCGTTATTTAAAGCAAACTGGAAAGTAGAAAAAGGACCTTCGTCCTGTCAATTGCTTCAGGATATACCTTTGTATGGAGTCGTTGGATTTACCCATCAATCCGGCGATTTGTTACGCCTTTCAGTTAGGGAGGCGCGTTTTAAACCCGAAATTATTAAAGCAAGTTTATCTATTGAAAATCCATTTTGGTTGCATCAAACTGTTGCTGCAAAGGATTATCTGGTTGTTCTAGATCAGGCTGTCGATATTAAGAGTACATCACAGTTAAGTGTGTATGGTAATGTGGCCGAGCAAATGCTAGATGCACTATCAGCTGGGCTATCTCCAACTTTTAGATATATAAGAGCCACCGCTCTCAGTCAGTTACCTGAAACCCAGGTCTCTATTTCTGCGATTAATTTTAATCAAAAATATCAACAGTTTGCTGATTGTAGAAAAGATTTTTTACCTTTTGGTTTAAAGGGTTTGTTGGAAAAAAGTTTGTTTTTTAAACCTAGAAGCCAAGTATTAAACTCAGCAATACTGACCCAATTAAAAAATACAGCAAGATATATAAAAGATGTTAAAGGTGCAAAAATTACTATTGTTAGTGATACGGCTATTGTGGGTGTACGGGATAAAAAATGGTTTGAAAAAAGAGCTAAGGTTATTAGCGCTAAGCTCGTTGCTTTGGGGGTTTCTAATAGTAAAATAAATATAAAAAATGGGCGTTATTCTGCACTAAACAATAATAAAATGGTTCAACTTAGTGTTTTTGGGCCTGATGCATTAAGTGTTATTTATTATCGAAAGGGGAGTAATAAACTAACGCAAACCGAAAAAAAACGTTTAAATTTAGTTGTTAAATATGCACAAGCATTTCTGCCTAATTCAAATTTACTGGTAAAAAGTTATACGGATAGCAAAGGCAAGCGTAAAAAGAATCTAGTTATATCACAAAAGCGTGCTGATGAGATTAAGCGTTATTTGGTGAGCCAAGGGATGAATGAGAAAAATATAAAAATTAAAGCATATGGTGAGAGTCGACCCGTTAAAAGTAATCGGTTTCCTAAAGGGCGAGCTC
>JALSLS010000063.1 GCA_026988195.1 Methylomonas sp. | reverse complement strand
TGATGCTCTTTTAACTGATTATCCAGATACACCTGTTTTTACAGGTGGATTTGACGAAGCTGCTTTTAATGTGGCAACACATTTAATAGTGAGTCCTGGTGTTTCGTTGCAGGAAATATCAATTCAAAAAGCACTGGGGGCTGGGGCAATATTGGTCAGTGATATTGATTTATTTGCTTGTAGTACAAATAAATCAATTGCCGCTATTACAGGGTCTAATGGGAAAAGTACAGTAACAACTATGCTGGGAGCAATGGGGCGGGCAGCAGGAGTTAATACCGCAATTGGAGGGAACTTAGGAACGCCGGCACTGGATTTATTGGATGAAGCTGTTGAATTATATGTAATAGAACTTTCAAGCTTTCAATTGGAAAGAGTTACTTTATTAAATGCAACAGTGGCTACGGTATTAAATATAACTGAAGATCATTTAGACAGACATGATGGTATCAGAGCTTATGCCAAAGCAAAACAAAAAATATTTTCTGGTAATGGGGTGATGGTATTGAATGAAGATGATGACATCGTAAGAGAAATGCAGGATGCAAACCGTAACACCATTTTCTTTAGTATCCATAAAAAAATAGGCTACCACCTTCAGAACTATCAGAGTGAAAGTTGGTTAATGAATGGAGAGCAACCTATTATGCGCCAACAGGATTTACCTATGGAAGGTTTGCATAATGTAGCCAATGCACTTGCTGCGATAGCAATAGGGGCTGCTGTCGGGTTGAAAGAACAAGCAATGTGTCATGCATTAACAAAATTTAAAGGCTTAAGCCACAGAATGCAACGGGTGGCTCGAGTAAAAGGAGTGACATGGGTTAATGATTCTAAAGCAACCAATATAGGCGCTTGTGTTGCAGCATTACAAGGTTATCAAAATAAAGTGGTCTTGATAGCGGGTGGTGATGCAAAAGGGGCGGATATGAATGAATTGCTCCCAATGGTAAAAGCAAAAGCAAAAAGTGTTGTGTTAATGGGAAAAGATGCTGACATGATTGAAAATGTCATTAATGGCTCTGTACCTACTTATAAGGTTGAAAATGTAATGCAAGCTGTAAAACTGGCGGCAACACTAGTGAGCGAAGGGGATAGTGTCTTGTTAAGTCCCGCTTGTGCCAGTATTGACCAATATAAGAATTATCAAGATAGAGGAGATAAGTTTACGGCTGCAGTGATGGAACTGGTTGCATGAGTGATAAGCAAGAAAAAAGTTTTTATATAGATTATTTTCTGCTTTTTATTTGTACAAGTTTATTAGTGATCGGTTTTATTATCGTCACCTCAGCCTCTCTTCATTTAGGGGAGAAAATGGCAAATAACTATATGTATTATCCTGTTAAGCAGTTAATACATATTGCTCTTGGTGTTTTTGTGGCTATAGGGGTGGCTTTTATACCCTTACGACAATGGGAAAGAGTAGGGCCTTGGCTGTTTATTGTTGGCCTTGCCTTGTTAGTGATGGTGTTGATACCCGGTGTCGGAGTTAAGGTAAAGGGTAGTATTCGCTGGATGTCTGTTGGCGGATTAAGGATACAAGTATCAGGAATAGTAAAATTTATATCGGTTGTTTATATGGCGGGATATGTCACTAGACACCAGGAGGATGTACAACAATCAACATATGGTTTAGTTAAGCCTTTGTTGCTATTTTCTATTGCTTGTATGTTGTTATTACTAGAGCCTGATTTTGGTTCTGCGGTTGTGATTTTAGTGATAGCAATGGGAATCATGTATTTAAGTGGGGCTCGCTTATGGCAGTTTTTAATATTAATTGCCATTGTAAGTGTTCTTGCTATGTTATTAGTGTACTTTTCTCCTTATCGGTGGGCGAGGGTAACTGGTTTTATTGATCCTTGGGCAGATGCTCAAAACACGGGGTTTCAACTGGTTCAGGCATTAATTTCATTTGGGCGAGGTGAGATTTTTGGGGTCGGGTTAGGGAGTGGCATTCAGAAGCTATTTTATCTACCTGAAGCACATACTGATTTTTTATTATCAGTATTAGCAGAAGAATTAGGGCTAATAGGGGTGCTAACTATTATTACCCTGTTTAGTTTGTTGATCTGGCATGCATTTTCGCTTGGAGAACAAGCTGAGAAAGTAGGTGATAAATTTGCTGCTTTTATTGCTTATGGCTTAGGTATTTGGTTTGGGTTTCAAGCCTTTGTCAATATGGGCGTTAATATGGGGGTTTTACCAACCAAGGGACTTACTTTACCGCTGATGAGTTATGGTGGAGGAAGTATGATTGTTATGTGTGCTGCGATGGCTTTATTGTTTAGAGTGCATAGTGAAGTAAAAGAAAAACAATTTAGGAGTGGGAATTGAATAACTTGTACAAGTTATTTGATTCTTACTCATTAAACACAAGACGAGGATATATTTAATGGGGCAACGTATTGTAATTATGGCGGGTGGAACAGGAGGACATGTCTTCCCTGCACTTGCTGTTGCTCATTATTTGAAAGCTATGGATTGGGAAGTGAGTTGGATAGGGACTCAGAAGGGCATGGAAAGTAAAGTTATTCCAGCTAACGGTATAGCAATAGATTGGTTGTCTGTACAAGGCATTAGAGGAAAGGGTTTTGGCGCAAAACTTAGGAATATTAAACTTTTACTAAAAGCCTGCTGGGAAGCTTATTGGATTTTTCGTAAACGCAAACCTGATGTAGTTCTAGGTATGGGGGGGTATGTTGCAGGTCCTGGTGGAATGGTGGCAAGTTTAGTGGGGATTCCATTAGTTATTCATGAACAAAATAGAGTGCCTGGCACAACAAATAGATTATTAGTCAAGAAGGCTTCTAAAGTATTGGAAGCTTTTCCTGAAAGTTTTCCTGCGACAGTCAATGCAATCTTCACAGGAAACCCGTTAAGAACACATTTTTTAGATTTTCCAGAAAAAGAAATCTGGACTGAAGAGGTAGAAAGACCTTTTCGTATTTTAGTCGTTGGTGGGAGCCAAGGAGCGAAAGTTTTAAATGATATTGTGCCGGCAACAGTAGCACACTTAGAGGGAATTGAAATAAAGCATCAAACCGGAACTGCATCATTTGAATTGGTGGCTAAAAAATATAAAGAACTGGGTATAGAAGCGGATGTTATTGAGTTTATAGAAGATATAGCCTCGGCTTATCAATGGGCAGATGTTGTTATTTGCAGATCAGGTGCGATGACGGTGAGTGAAATAACAGCTGCCGGTATACCTGCTATCTTTATTCCGCTACCACATGCGATTGATGATCACCAAACAGCAAATGCACGCTATTTATTTGATGATGGTGGTGCTGTGTTATTAGCCCAGAGCCAATTTGATGAGTCATCTTTAATGATGGCTATTGAGCATGTAAAAGGCTCAATGAAGCCGATGATTAAAGTAGTCAAAAATAAAGCAAAATTAGATGCAACAAAGGTTGTGGCTAATATTTGTATTCAGGAAGCAAAGTAATGAATATGCCAGATTTACAAAGACCTACACAATTATTGGGTGTGATAAAGAAGATACATTTTGTTGGTGTAGGTGGAACAGGCATGAGTGGAATTGCTGAAGTGCTTTCTAATTTAGGCTATCAAGTTTCAGGCTCAGATATTAGAGAAAGTGCTGTTACTCAACGATTAGAACAAGAAGGTGTAACGGTTCAGATTGGGCATTGTAAAGAGAATGTAGAAAATGTCGATGTGGTGGTAACTTCTACTGCAGTCGATAAAGAGAATGAGGAAGTTAAAGCGGCCTATGCCAATAGAATTCCTATTATTCCTCGAGCAGAAATGTTGGCAGAATTAATGCGCTTTCGATTTGGAATTGCAGTAGCAGGAACCCATGGAAAAACCACAACAACCAGTTTAACAGCAAGCATACTGGCAGAAGGCGGGCTTGATCCAACTTTTGTGATTGGTGGCCGTTTAAATAGTGCAGGAACCAATGCAAAATTAGGTCTAGGCCAGTATTTAGTGGCAGAAGCTGATGAAAGTGATGCCTCATTTTTACATTTACAACCGATGATGGCGGTGGTAACCAATATTGATAGAGACCATATGGAAACGTATGGGGGGAGCTATCAGCGCTTAAAAGATACATTTTTAGAATTTTTACATCACCTACCTTTTTATGGTTTAGCGGTTATGTGTCTGGATGATCCTGGGGTACAAGAAATTTTGCCTGAAATAGCCAAGCCAGTAAAGACCTATGGGGTACATAAAGATGCGGATGTACGGGCAACAAATATTAAACAGGAAGGGTTACAAACTTCATTTACAGTAGAACGTTGGGGAGACCATAAGTCCTTGAACGTGAAACTTAATATGCCTGGGTGG
>JALSLS010000062.1 GCA_026988195.1 Methylomonas sp. | reverse complement strand
CTAAATCCATAATGTTCTCTTTGTTAATTTATCCATCCATGGTGAATGACAATCTTGCTTTGCGTTCGTGGTGAGCCAGTCGAACCATCCCTCATCCTTCGACAAGCTCAGGACGAATGGAGCTAAGCTCTATCTAGTCATTTACCCTTCGGTTACTTCGTTTCGGTGGTTTTAAGCCGGAATCCACATTGAAAACGAACTAGATCCCCGATAAAAGATCTCGAGGATGACGTGTTTACTTTAACTTTGGAATCATCTATTTAACACCCCGTTCGTCATTCCGGTGTGCTTTTTAGCCGGAATCTATGCATTTAGAGCTAGATTCCCGTTTAAAATATGTGGGAACGACAAGTTTTACTTTAAAGCAGGAATCTTCCTCTTAACAAACTGTTTTTTTAATTTAAATAACGGATTTCTACCACCCAACCATCGATAATGCTGTTTATAATATTGCGCATAAGGGTCAAACTGAAAAAACCAAGGAACTGCTTTCATTTTTCCCTTACCCAACACATAACGAATAACTTCTGTTGCCGCCATACCCGCACCCATCTGGCAGGCCAAGCCCAATGATGGCGCTGCACCGCTTACAGGATCAACGCCTTTTAAGTCCATATATTTCATATGAGGCCCTATCGGAATGCCAGCAAAAAAACTGAGTAATATTTCCTTTTCTGACATATCCGGTTCAAGGCCAAAAAAATCTTCAAAGCTCATCCCCTCAGCTGAAAACACATTCACCACTGCACTAAAACCAATAGGGCCCGCTGAAATAACAGGAATGCCTAATTCACGTGCTTTTTTATAAAGCAAAAGTCGCGCATCCATTACAAACACATCTAAAGCATCAATCATCACATCAACATCAGCCAAAAAGTCATCCGCATTTTCTAGGCTAATGGCCTCATTAATAATCTTAACATCAGCACTCGGGTTTATATCTTTGATAATGCCAGCCATCACTTGCGCTTTATCTTTATCAACCGTGCTGGCCATTGCGCCGTATTGACGGTTGATATTATGTACACCAAATTCATCGAAATCAGCAATGGTAAACTTGCCAATACCTGTTCGCGCTAGTGTTGCCGCATGTGTTCCGCCCATACCTCCCATGCCAGGAATGGCCACTCGTGTATTTTTTAGCTTTTGCTGCTCTTGTTCGCTAATTAAGCCACGATTTCGACTAAACGCACGGTCATAAAAATCATCTAAATCCATGCGCCTTTATCTAACCTTTTTAATCAAATTAAACTGCATAAAAAAGCCATTTACACCGTTAATATGTAAATGGCTTAAACTTCAAACTTACATTAATAATTTAGAACTTAACGCTAGCCGTAACTCCATATGTGCGCTCTATCGGCCCTTGTGTTAAAGAATTAAAGCGCTGATAACCATTAACAGTATTAAATTGTGCTGCTTGCGCTGGATTAGGAATTGCAACCGCCCCTATAGTCTCATCATTATCAAATAGATTTTTTACCCAAAAATTAACTGCAAATTTTTCATTTTCTAAGCCACTACGAAGGTTTACAATTGTACGTGACGGGATAAGCGGTGGATTGTCAATGGCTATGCCCGATTGTTCAGATTGATACATTGCATCAACTCGTGTTTTCCAATCAAAGCCTGCAATTGCAACGGGTTTTACATATTGAACTGATGCATTTGCCGTCCACTCAGATACATACTGCATCCGGTTACCATCTAATACTGGGTTAATGCCTAAAGCACCAAGCGCCCCAAACGTATATTTCTCATATTCTGCATCAGTATAAGATAAACCTGCAGTTACATCCCAGTTTTTGGCTGGTTTTGCAGCTAGCTCTAACTCAAACCCTCGTGATGATGATTTCCCCGCATTCTCATTTAATATCGCATTATTAACACCTAATGCGCGAACAATTTGATCGTCCCACTTAATATAAAACACTGCCAAATTTGCAGTTAATCGATTGTCTAGCCATGAACTCTTAACCCCCACCTCATAGTTCATACTTTTTTCTTCGTCATACGTTCTTTCGGCCGCTGTTGGCAACGACCCACCACTTGTTGCTGTATTGAAACCTCCTGACTTAACCGCTTTAGCAACACTGGCATAAATCATTGCATTATTATTCAGTTGATAATCTAACGCTACTTTTGGAGTGAAGTTATTAAAGCTCGCTCTGTCGCTAAACAGCCCCACAAAACCTGTATCTAAATTTGTATCAACCGAATCCACTTCTTTTTTCTCATATGAGTAACGACCAGATAAGGTCAGCGCCAACTGATCACTCAAATCAAAACCTACTGAACCAAAAAAAGCCCAGTTTCGCGTATTTTCATCGCTCACTGTCGAAAGCCCCGGGGCAAGCACATTCGCTAAAATCAGTCCACCGCCAATAGGAACAGGTGCTAATGCCGCCCCTGGAACAAACGCATCTCTAATTTTACTGTTCTTGTCCAAATCATAAAAATAGAGGCCGGTCATCCAGCGTATCGGTTGATCAACTGACGTTAACCTAAACTCTTGACTAAACTCATCTTGCTCTACTTTCTCTTCACTAAAACGAATATCACTGGCCGAATAATCACTATCAATAGCGCTGTTTAGCTCTAAATCGTTATAGCCCGTTATTGATGTAAACGTTACAGCATCTAAGTCCCAATTAAGCTGGAATGAAGTGGTCAGGTTGTCACGGTCATTATGACCAGGTGTAACAGCAAAACCATTGGTAATACTGGGCAAGTCTCCACCGTAACTTTGGAAATCATTAAACCTAATAGAAGGCGGTAAACGAGGGTCAACACTGTTTGTTGTATAGTCCTGATTATTATCAACAAACTGCACAGCATCATCGCCATCATTAGTGTTTTCAATACCTATGCGAAAGACCATTTCTATCTCATCTGTTGGCAATGCTACTAACGATAGTGAATAATTATTACTTTGTTTTTCATCCAAATTACTACCATCAAGCTCGTTTTTATAAAAGCCATCAAAACCTGAATGCATTCCTCCCACTCGATAAAATAAAGTATCTTCTGTTATCGCGCCACTATAAGAAAAGCGAGCATCTTTTCGACCTTTATTGCCCAAGGTAACTTCCAATTTACCTTCACCATCATTGGCGGGCTGTTTTGTTACGTAATTTATCGCTCCTGCAAACGTATTCCTTCCATATAAAGCACTTTGTGGGCCTTTAGCAACTTCTATTCTTTCAATTTCATCACCAAACATAGCTTCCATAGCACCACGTGACTCTTGGTACACACCATCTATAAAGAAACCAATATTGGGTTCACCAATGGTGGTGCTCATGCCTCGAATAACAGGGTTACCAACTCGCCCGCCAAATAAAGGTGTATATGTAAACCCTGGAGTCATCATTGCAATATCTTCAATGCTTTGCAGGTCAGCATCTTCAATAAGCTGTGATGAAAAGGCGGTGATCGCAATAGGGACTTCTTGCAATGTTTCTTCGCGTTTTCGTGTTGTTACAACCATTTCACCTAAACTTAGTGAGTCGGCTCCCGTGGTGTCGGAATCTTCAGCAAAAACAATTGCTGGTGCTGAAAGTATCTGACAACAAGCCAGACTAATAATGGTGCGTTTAAACATGTTGTTATTCTCCATAAATATATCGCATGTGCGGTGTAACCACTTACATCTATCGTTGATTAGTGAAAAACTATAGCCGCTAAACTTTTGAAAGGCAAGCATATAACGCCTTGATTTGAAAGAACGTGTGCTATCTCTTGTTTTTAGATTATCTATTTACGCTACAATCTGTTTAACTCTTCATCTCTAATAAATAATTATTTAAACCTGAACCCGTAATTACGCCTATGAACTATGGAAAATATATAATGACTCAAGGACGATGGTTATTCCTGTTTACAGCTATAGTATTTTTAAATGTTGTTGTTGCAAATGATGACGAAACACCAGCTGAGCTGGCAACGCCAGTCTCGAGTACAACATTAGATCAAATTCTGTTTTTCCCTTCCCGTGAAGCACCGGCAACCGTTGTCAGCCTCAACAACAGTATGATTAGTGCAGAAATCTCAGGTGAAATTCTTGAGCTCTTGGTTCAAACCGGTGACGAAGTTAAAAAAGATGATGTACTTGCTAAAATTGATTGCGAAGCGTATGAAATAGCCAAACAACGTGCCAGTTCGGCGCTTAATTCTGGCTATGCACGTAGCAAGTATGCAAAACAACGGCTTAGTGATGCCGAAAGACTTCGGAACAGCCGAGCAATTTCTTCTGATCAGCTCAATATGCGCAGCTCAGAAGCAGGTGCACTTGCTTCTGAAATTGGTGTGCTTTCAGCAGATT
>JALSLS010000061.1 GCA_026988195.1 Methylomonas sp. | reverse complement strand
TGATTTATCTTTAAAAAATACTGACAGCAAATTAGAGCCCATCAATATTAAGCGTACCTGGTTTTTAGGTGTGCGCCCTGCATATCCCGCTTTAAATAAGCTAGAGCGTAAAGTAATAACTGAGGGTGAAAGTGTTACTTTAAAGCCTGAGATTAAAGATTTAATGTTAGCCTCTGCTGTACTTGATTTATCAATTTCCTCCCAGCCACCGATTAATATTAAACAGCATTTAAAATCACTGCTTAATTACCCTTACGGCTGTTTAGAACAAACAATTAGCAGTACCTATCCTTGGTTGTCTTTAACTCAGGAAAACTTAGTGTTACTTGGGCTCGATAAAATAAAGATCAATAATAAGGTCATTGATCTTTCCTCTAGTGCCAGTCAGATTGATAAAGGTATTAGCATTTTAGCCGGTATGCAACGTAACAATGGTAGCTTTGGCTTATGGTCAAATACCGATCAGGAAGAACACTGGCTTACCGCTTATGTAGGTGACTTTTTATTAGATGCCAAACAGAATGGAAATGCGGTGCCTGATCAATTGTTAAATAAGACTTTACAGCGTTTAACCCAATATTTAAACAATCGGGGCAATATGTATGGAGAGCGATATAGTCAATCTCCAGGGCATTACAGTGTGGCTTATAAAGCCTATGCTGCTTATGTTTTATCACGAGTTAACCGAGCTTCTTTAGGTACTTTACGCACTTTGTTTGACCATCATAGAAAAGAAATAAAGTCAGGCCTGCCTTTGACCCATTTAGGGATTGCACTTTATACCCAAGGTGATAAAAACCGTGGTCTAAAAGCGATAACAGAAAGTTTGACTAAACCAAGAAGTAAGCTGGTTTATCTGGGTGATTATGGCAGTCGTTTACGTGATCTGAGTATGATGACTTATTTGCTAAATAAGCATCCCGTGCCCCTTGCCAATAGTAAAACTCTGATATTTCAATTAGCGGATGAATTAAATAACCGTGAATACCTGAGTACACAAGAGCGTAATGCTTTATTTCGTACGGGCATACAATTAAAAACACAGGGAAATAGTCAATGGCAAGGTGATTTAATCTTAAATAATATGCCAGTTAAGTTGCAACAAAAAGCAGGGTATAAGGCTCAATTTAAGGGTGCGGATATTCCAAATAATATTCAATTTATTTCTAAATCTAAAAAAACGCTTTATTTGCAATCAACAATCAATGCTTATTCTAAAGCGATACCGGCTATGCAGATGAAGGATATAAGAATTGAGCGTCATTATTATGATTTAGAAGGGCATATTGTTAAACCGGGGCAGCATAAAGTAGGCGATGTTTTATTGGTGCATTTAAATGTATTGGCTGATAAAAGAATAAAAGATGCTTTGGTAGTCGACCTTATCCCTGCTGGCTTTGAACTTGAAAACCAGAATTTAGCCAATAACCTCAAAATTGAGAGCTTTAAAATAGGGGGTGAAACTATTGAGTCAATGCAATATAACAGTCAACTAAAATATCAGGAATTTCTTGATGATCGTTTTGTTGCCGCAATTGATTTATATAAAAACAGGCCTGAGCATTTGTTTTATTTAATGCGAGCCGTTAGTAAAGGAAAGTTTACTAATCCACCTCCTTATGTAGAAGATATGTATAGGCCTTATATCAGATCAATTGGCCGAACTTTTAAAGATGTTGAAATCAGGTAGGCAAGTACTTTGCTCTTTCAAGCAATGATTTTATTTTCTAAAAAACAGCTAATTTCATACCTATAGGAGTAAATACTTCTAGGCAAAAGAGGGGGAACGACATATTATGGAGTATTCCAAATCATTCTGATTCTGGGTATAAACTTAACAGCAGGAATAACATGAAAGAAATTACAGTTGATAGCAACCCAAGTGAAGCACTTTTAAAAAAAATGGGTGTTGCTAACTGGCCAACATGGGAAAAAGAAGTATCTTCATTCCCATGGGAATTTGTTACTACAGAAACAGCATTTATTTTAGAAGGTGAATGTGAAATGACGCCTGCAGATGGCAGTCCTTCAACTACTTTCAAAGCGGGTGACTTAGTGGTATTTCCATTAGGCTTTAAAGGTACTTGGGAAGTGAAAAAAGCACTTAAAAAGCAGTACAAACACAATGGTGGACAATTGGTTAAATGTTTTTTCAACCGCTTGACCATATTGTTAAATACCATTAAATCTATCGTAAAATAAAGCAACTACCCACACGCCTTTCAAAGCCATTCATGGCGAGTCAGGTTTTTCCTACCGGAGTAGGTCGGAAAAATCGTCAGGTGCTGGGGTCTCTATAGTGAGTTGTTTTCCAGTATCTGGCCGCGTAATACTCAGGCGTAAAGCATGAAGCCCCAAGCGTGGACCCTCGCTACCATAGCGAGGGTCACCAATCACTGGATGTCCTAGCCAAGAGAGGTGGGCACGGATTTGGTGTTGCCTGCCAGTTTCGATTTGAACCTCAAGTAATGCTCGATTGTTGTTTGTTTCTAGAGTGTTGAAATGGGTAATAGCATTCTTAGCTCCTGGATGGGAACCCACATTCATATGATACTTTTCGGGATCCATCCACAGCGGCTGGTCAATTGTTCCTTGGCTAGGGTTAGGACAACGCTCAATGATTGCAAGATAAGTTTTTTCAGCACTGAACCACTTCTCTTGGACAGCTTCACGCACCTTGGGAGAAGTGGCAAACAATAAAACCCCTGAGGTGTCACGATCAAGCCGGTGAACAGGCCACAGTTTAACCGGTCGTTGGGGGCGTGACAACTGGTTGCGAAGTATTGCAAGTGCATGTTCCCTGTTTTCATTTGCTGTCGCCACCGACAATAAACCCGCAGGCTTATTAATAGCGACCAAATCTCGATCCGAATACAAAATTTCTAATAAATTGCTGCCACGTGAAATACCTTTTGCAGATGCCCTAACTTCCACCTGGCTACCGATATGTAGCTCATGATTAAACTGAGTAACCGACTGACCATCAACAAATACACACCCCGTCTTAAGTCGTTGTTTAATATTATTACGCGTCCAACTCTTTAGTTGTGTATTGAGAAAAGGGAGTAAAGTGGTTTCTTTATTTGCTGTAAATCGGTCGGACATGGCTGGTCAATCTTTCTTTTAAATTAAAGGGGAGGGAGGGATTTCTTACGTCCCCCTTTGTTAGAAATAGGGTTAAAAACGACTCTCTTCTTAATGTCTCTTAGGAACGTGCATGAAACAACTTCCCGATTTCTAACTTGTCTTTTTGCTCCAGATGAAATGATCTCATTCGTTGCGTAGCTTGCTATGCGCCTCATGAGGTCATTCCACCTGAAACAAAAATCCTACGTTATAATTTCGGGAAGTTATTCCATACACGTTCCTTAGCTGCATAACGAGGTGGTAGAAACCCCTTTTTTATATGAAATATCTTAGTGTTTGGATTTCCAATTTTTCCATGGGTCGCTACTTTTATCCGAGTGGTGCTTTTTCCCTTGATCCCATTCAGCTGATTTAATTTTGCGTTTTTCACGTAATCGATCAGCGTCCTCTAAACTTAGCTCTGTTGGTTTACCTTGGGAATGATTTTCTGGAATAACTCTATCCCTAGGGGGTAACAAAAACTGTTCAGAAGATGCTTTAGGTAAGTTTTTAAATTCGTATAAATAGAAAGCTTCAATTTTTTCACGCGCCCAATCCGTTTTTTTTAAGAACTTAATACTAGAGTCAATGCTCGGATTGGTCTTAAAACAATTAATATTCAAATAGGCAAAGAGAATTTCAAAGCCGTAATGGTCAACTATTTCAACCAATAAATCTTTCAACCCAGTGCCATGTAGCGGGTTGTTCCTGTAATTAACTTCATTGTTCATGCTAATGTCTACTCAAGATATTTAACCCTTAATTTAACACTATTTCGCTATTTTTCGCCAAAAAAATATAAGCAATTGATTTAGTTGTCTTTTGTTTTTTTATTACAATAGGGCTTAAAAGTGAATGTTCTTGAATTTCAAGGTATGACATTATTTTTTAAAAATCATAAATAAAATGCCCCTTATTTGCTTAAAAACTTGGTAAATGTCTGGTTTTATTTCCTCAACCTTTTATGTTCCTTAGGGTGTGCAATGCAAGACCCGACCCCATGTTTTTCACCTGATTACCCATGAGCTTCAGCTGTATATAACACACTAGGTTCACGTCATACCAGCAGGGATTGCTGGTATCCAGTGTATAGGGAAGCTTATACAATCACCCCATCCTTGGGTTCTGGATCTCGGCACAAATCTGTCTGGAACAGATTTGCATTTACCCAAAGGGCATTATGCAGGATAGCATAATG
>JALSLS010000060.1 GCA_026988195.1 Methylomonas sp. | reverse complement strand
ATCCCTTACTGTTCATACACAAACCGTTGTAGCCAATTAAAAATAACTATGGAGAAAAGAGTAAAATTTGATTTTGAAATAAACTTCACAAATGGAAGTAATATCAGAGGAGAGAATTTTCGTCTTGACATTAAAGGAGATGATATTTCAGACAAGGAACTTGCGGACTATATTATTGCAGATTTAAGACTTCTTATGGTTGGACAAACAAAAATTTTAAATAAAGAAATTTTTGAAGAACAACACAAACGAAAACCAATTAATGGAGAAAATAAGACAAATTTACTTATTGATTTAAGTCATACAATCGAAAATGGTCTTGTTACTTATAAAGGGCTTCCAGCACCCATTATTTGTGATTATTTAAGTAGAGAAAGTTCAAAACAATTTTATGAAAAAGGAACTGAATTTCAAATTGGAAAAATTGAAATGGTTACAAATACAGGAACATATATTGATTGCCCATTTCACAGATTTGAAAATGGAAAAGATCTTTCTCAAGTTAACTTAGAACGTTTTGCAGACCTCGATGCTATTGTAATTCGAATTCCTTACTCGAAAACAATTGAAATAACAGAAGAACATTTAAAAAATTATGAAATTAGAAATCGTGCTGTTTTAATTCAAACTGGATGGGACAAGCATTGGAATACAGAACAATATTATGAAAATAATCCTTATTTGACTGAGAAGGCAGCAGAATATTTAAGAGATTGCTCTGTAAAATTAGTCGGGATTGATTCTCATAACATAGATGATACAAAAGGAACAAAAAGACCTGTACACACAACACTTTTAGGAGCTGAAATATTAATTGTAGAACATCTTTGCAATTTATATCTCTTACCAGAATCTGGATTTACGTTTAGTGCAATTCCTCCAAAATTTAAAGGTGTCGGGACTTTTCCTGTTAGAGCATTTGCTAAATTGATAGAAAAATAACTGGCTACAACAATTTGTATAGTTAATGGCGTGTTAAGTGCTTAACTCAAAGTTTAATGCTTTAAATAAAGTTTGGTGTTTAACCTAAAAGTTGGCACTTTTAATACGCCACTAACCATACAAGAAATCGTTATGTCTCATTAAAAAACACACTTCCCGAATTCAAGTAAAACTATATATGACGAAAAAAGGCTTTGACAAAGATGTAAATACAACCTGTAAAAATGGAGAGCAAATATGCTTGAATGATTCCAACTTACCCAGAATTGTGGTTATCGGTGGCGGATTTGCAGGTCTATCACTAGTCAGATACTTAAGAAAGGAAAAAGTGCAAGTAGTATTGATTGATAGAAACAACTTTAATCAATTTCAACCTTTACTTTATCAAGTTGCTACAAGTGGACTAGAGCCTGATAGTATAGTTTTCCCTTTCAGAAAACAAATTGCAAGTTCTAGAAATATAATTTTTAGAATGGCTAAAGTAGAAATGATTAACCCTAAGATAAAGACCGTCCAAACAGATAATGGCTCTTTGAATTATGATTATTTAGTAATAGCAACGGGAACAACAACTAATTATTTTGGGAATAAAAATATTGAAACTCACAGTTTAGGACTTAAAGATATTAGAGATTCATTAAACATCCGACATAAAATGCTGCAAAACCTAGAAAGAGCGGCTATAACTTGTGATGCAAAAGAAAAGGATGCTCTTACAAACTTTGTAATCGTAGGTGGCGGTCCAGCAGGTGTTGAGATGGCAGGAGCATTGGCAGAGTTTCGTAAATATATATTACCAAAAGATTACCCAGAATATCCGTCTTCGGTAATGAAAGTTTATTTGATAGAAGGCTCAGATAAGCTTATTTCTTCAATGTCTAAAAAGGCCTCTAGTAAAACTTTAAAGTACTTAGAGGAAATGAATGTGGATGTTATACTAAATGAAATAGTAATAGATTATGATGGTAATACAGTAATTACCAAAAGTGGGCGTAAAATTCTTGCAAAGAATTTAGTTTGGACAGCAGGAGTTAAAGGTCAATTCCCTGAAGGGATTAATGATAATAGTACTGTAGGCGGAAATAGATTAAAAACAAATCAATTTTTAGAAGTTGAAGGACTTGAAGATGTTTTTGCCATTGGAGACATTGCCGCAATAATTAGTGACGAAACACCAAAGGGTCATCCACAAGTTGCACAGCCTGCAATCCAACAGGGTAAATTATTAGCCAAAAATTTGATTAATAAAATCAATAAAAAAACACTTTTGCCTTTTCAATATAAAGATAAAGGGTCGTTAGCAACTATTGGAAAAAAAAGAGCTGTTGCAGATATTGGTAGATATAAATTAGCAGGATATTTTGCTTGGCTTCTATGGTCATTTGTTCATATTTTCTCAATTATTGGATTTAGAAATAGATTGCTTGTTGGTATAAATTGGACAATAAGTTATTTTAGTTATGAGAAGAGTAATAGGATAATTATTAGAAAATATAATAATGATAAAGAAGATACAGAATAGATTAATAACACTTTCTAATCTTACGAAAGAGTTTTTTGTGCTGATATTATTATCAGTACCAATTTTTGTGGTTATGAGCTATTTTGACCATACTGAAAATCAATTGGTGTTAGCTACATTTATGATTGTTTTTTCGATTTTAAAAGTTTATGTGTTCATTTCTAAAACGTTAAAAAAAATGGAAATTTTAACAAGAAATAATCACAAAATGAAGCACATTTTGCTTTTTTCTATTGTAATTATATTCTTTATTAATATTTCTTTTACTTTAGACTACTTATGCGTTTCAGAAATCTACAAAGATTCCTTTGTTGGTTTAAACCTTAATCAACCCTTATTTCTCAAGTTTTTTGACCTTCTTTATTTTAGCATTGTAACATTTACGACTGTTGGGTATGGAGACATATTTCCTTTTGGAAAAACAGTAAAAATATTAACTATACTAGAAATGGCTACCGCATTTATAACAATTGTGTTTATAATATCAAGATATACTAGATATGAAAGGAATGAAAAAGAGTAATATAGAAAAAACAAACTATCATTAATTGGTTCTGTATCACTAGGTACAGGCGTAATGATTGGTGCAGGGATATTTGTATTAATGGGACAAATTGCTGAATTAGTTGGAGATTTATTTCCTCTTGCATTTGTAGCAGGTGCTATAATTGTAGGATTTAGCTCTTATTCTTATGTCAAATTTTCAAATGCCTTCCCCTCCTCTGGTGGAGTAGTCAAGTTTTTAACAAAATCATATGGACCAGGAACAGCTACAGGGACATTTTCCTTATTAATGTATGTTTCAATGGTAATTGCTGAAAGTTTGGTTGCAGGAACATTTGGCACCTATACGTTAAGACTATTTCCTGAAGAATATTCAGGCTATTCCTCATTTTTAGGAGTGGTGCTTATTGCAATCGCCTATATAATAAATATATCTGGCAATAAAGTTATTGAAGCAACAGCAACATTTACTGCCATAATAAAAGTTGCAGGTATTGCTATACTTGCAATCTCTGGTCTTGTAATCTCTGGGTTACCAACTATTCTTGGTGAGTTTGGTGCTAATAACAATCAGACTTTTTCTGATGAATTTGCTTTTATTGCTGCATTAGCGTTATCAATACTAGCTTATAAAGGGTTTACCACAATAACAAACCAAGGTGGAGATATTAAAAACCCACATAAAAATGTTGGTCGTTCTATTATTATCTCTATTGCTATATGTGCAATTATCTATGTTGTATTAGCATTATCAGTAGCAGGAGGACTAAGTATTCAAGAAATAATAGAAGCTAAAGATTATGCCTTGGCAGCTGCGGCAAAACCCATTTTTGGAGATTGGGGTTCAACTCTTACTATTTCACTAGCAATTGTAGCTACAGTTTCTGGTGTGATAGCAAGTGTATATTCTGCATCTCGAATGTTAGGGATGCTTAGTAGTATGAAACAAGTACCTAATCTCAACAAAATTGGAAACTTCAAGAATCCAGCACTTATTTTCACGGTAAGTTTAGCTATTCTACTAACTATCCTATTCGACTTAACAAGAATAGCTTCCTTGGGAGCTATATTCTATTTAATAATGGATATTTCTATTCATTGGGGTCTAATTAGATACTTAAGAAAAGAAATTAAATTTAATCCAATAATTCCTCTTATAGCAATAATTATGGATGTAGTTGTATTATCTGCTTTTATTTACTTAAAATATGTAAACGACCCATTTGTTCTCATAGTCTCAGCAATTGGAATTCTTCTTGTAGTTATTTCCGAACGACTCTTTATGAAATCTCATACCGATAGCAAAGGGAATATGAATATGGGAATGGAAGATGAAGAAATGATGAAGATGTAAAGAT
>JALSLS010000059.1 GCA_026988195.1 Methylomonas sp. | reverse complement strand
CGTTTTATTTTGATTTTTGATCAAAGAGGGCAGGGTTTGCATGGGGAGCAAGAAATAAAAGCTTTTAAAGAGCTTCCTGTATTTTCCCATAAAGAAGCCGCTAGACTTTGTTATTTATTGTTAATGCAGGGGCTTCCTGCCATAGCCGAAGGAAATATTAGTTTATTTGGTGATGTTATTACTCAATTACAAAACTCAGTGGGAGAGCACTTCGCTTCTGTGCAAGGTGGAGTTTTTACCAGCCCGGAGGTGGCTGAAGCCATGCGATGGCTGGAGCAACAAGGTGCAGTTGCTATAGGGCAAACCTCCTGGGGGCCAACAGGGTTTTGTGCTGTTGATAATGCACAGAAGGCTGACGCTTTAATTGAAGCATTACAAGATAAGTTCTCCTGTTTTAATCAACTTAGTTTTGTGTCTGCTAGTGCTCGTAATAGTGGTGGAGATGTTTTTATTACTGATGATATGAGTGGTTAATGAATATTATTAAGAATGATCCTACCCAAGCATTATAATTTAGCTATAAGACCCTCAAAGTTAACCACCATAAATTAAAAAAGTTGATGTAGGATGTGCTGACGATAGGAAGCGCATCGCTTGCAGTTGATGCGCTGCGTACCTCAGCACATCTTATAATCTAGCTTCGGGTATTATTAAATCCTTATTCTTAAGTGTAACTGTTTTGCCTGATATAAATATTATTCTAATAATTGCAAGTTCTGGAAGAATGCTGGCGCAGCAAGCTAAAAAATCAGGGTACTCAGTCTTAGTTATTGACTGTTTCGCTGATAGGGACACGCAAACTTATGCTGAACAGGTTGTTAAAGTAGAAAGTTTGCTACTGTTAAAGGTAAAGGAGGCGCTTTCACTTCTAAACGAATATCATATTTCGCATGTTGTTTATGGTAGCGGACTTGAAGATCAACAAGCAACTTTACATTACCTAGAACAAAACTATATTGTTTTAGGGAATTCATTTCAGGTTTTTTCGACTGTTCAAAATAAACAAGCCTTTTTTCTATTACTAGACAAGAATAAGATTCCACACCCAGAAACATTATTTCAGCAACCGGTAAGTAAGCTTAATTGGTTGCTGAAACCGTTAGCGGGTGAGGGTGGTATTGGAGTTAAAAAGTATATAGAAGGGTCTAAAAGCAATGCTTTTTGTTACTGGCAAAAATTTATACAGGGAACGCCACGATCAGTTTTATTTATTGCAAATGGAGCTGAGTATAAAATAATAGGATTTCATCAGCAATTCACTACTCAGGTTAAAGCGTATGAATTTGTGTTTTCTGGCGTTATTAATCAACTTTCAATTAGTAAAGTGCTTGAAAAAAAGCTGAGAAGAACCCTTAATGTATTAGTACCTGAATTGTCTTTACAAGGTATTAATTCCCTTGACTATATAGAAAGTAGTGAGCAATGCTCTATACTAGAAGTCAATGCTAGGCCATCTGCGAGCATGAATCTATATGATTCTGATTTGTTTTTATCACATATAGATTGCTGCCAGGGGAAAAAAGCTTTAAATAGCATAAAACCATTAGGCTCTTATCATGCTTATAAAATCATTTTTGCAAAACAAAAACTGTTTATTGAAGCTCATATTAATTGGCCTTCATGGGTTTTAGATATACCCTGCAAAGGGTCAATTATTCACACAGGCATGCCAATATGCAGTATCATTGCTGGCGGTAAAAATGAACAAGCAGTTGAAAGTTTATTGCTTTCAAGGCAAAAACAATTAATAAATTTATTAAAATAGGTAACTATAAAATGCAATACACAGCAAGTGTAAACAAACTAACTCAACCTTTAGTGCAAGAATTACTCGATAATTCAGATAAATTAAGGCTTGGTGTGCAAAAATTGCAAAATGGTTGTACGATTATTGACGCAGGGATTGAAGCTCCTGGTGGTTTGGAAGCTGGGCGGATTATCACTGAAATATGTATGGGGGGGATGGGAACCGTCTCTATTTCTCAAAGCGCATATACTGATAATTGGCCATTAACCGTTAATGTACATGCAAGTAACCCTGTTTTAGCTTGTTTAGGAAGTCAATATGCTGGCTGGAGTTTATCTCACGAAAAATACTTTGCTTTAGGTTCTGGCCCTGCTCGTGCCATGGCAACTAAGCAAAAAGAGGGGCTTACTGTTCCTGTTGAAGCTTTATATTCCGAACTGGAGTATCAAGATAGTGCTGAGACAGCGGCACTGGTTATTGAGAATGATAAAATCCCCCCTATTGAAATTATAGATAAAATTGCAAAGGCTTGTGGAATCTCTGCTGAAAAATTAACCATTATCGTGACCCCAACAAGTAGTCTTGCAGGCTCCGTACAGGTAGTAGGGCGTGTACTCGAAGTTGCCATGCACAAAGCACATGAGCTACATTTTCCTTTAGAAAATATTGTCGACGGTAGTGGTAGCGCACCTATATGTCCTCCTCACCCAGACTTTGTTCAAGCGATGGGGCGTACGAATGATGCTATTTTATTTGCTGGGCAGGTTCATTTGTTTGTCAAAGGCAGTGATGATGAGGCAGAAAAACTGGCCAAAAATTTACCTAGTTCAACATCGAAAGATTATGGCAAACCTTTTGCAGAAATTTTTAAAGCTTGTAAATATGATTTCTTTAAAATTGATGGCATGTTATTTAGCCCCGCTAGCGTTATTGTAACGGCAGTGGATTCTGGAAATAGTTTTCGTGCAGGCAAGTTAGATAATGCTTTATTGGATCAATCTTTTGGCTTGTAAAACCAAGAGAAGATAGTTTTCACACAAAGGCCAGAGATACAGAGAAAAGAGATCTAGAAGCTCTTCTTCGTGCCTCTGTGGCTTTGTGTGAGTTATTTTGTTTTTAACTATTTATTGAGGTTGGTTTTTGGGTCGAATAGCTATTTTTACTGATGATCCCGGCTGGCACGGTAAGCAATTGCGCCTTGCTTTTGCAAATAGAGGGTATTCAAGCGAGTACGTTTCTTTAACAGAGTGTGAGTTTTCACTGGGATGTTCCAGTCTGCCGATTTTTATACCTGGTTTTGAGTCCAGCTTGCCTGATGCTGTGTTTGTTCGTGGTGTGCCTGGTGGATCTTTACAGGAAGTTGTGCTTTATCTGGATATTTTACATGCCTTAAAAGCAATGGGAATCCCTGTTTATAACAATGGCAAAGCTATTGAAAGAAGTGTCGATAAAGGAATGACCAGTTTTTTGCTTGATAATGCAGGGTTAAATACACCCGTAACATGGGTGCTAAAAGATCGCAGCAAAGCTGTGGCCATTGCAGAGCATGAGTTAAAATTAGGAAACCAACTGATAAGTAAACCATTGTTTGGGTCGCAAGGGGAAGGTGTTAGGCGGATTGAAAAGATGACTGACTTGTTTTGGTTAACGAGTAGCGGTGGAGTTTATTATCTTCAAAAGTTTGTTGACTGTGAAGGTCATGGTTTTTCAGATATTCGGGTGTTCGTTATTGCCGGTAAAGCTATTGCAGCCATGAAACGGTGTGGTAAGTCATGGTTAAATAATGTGGCGCGTGGAGCAACATGTGAAAAAATTGAATTAAATTCAGATTTGGCGCAGTTAGCTATTGATGCCACAAACGCATTAGCAATGGATTATGCAGGAGTAGATGTGATAAAAGATTTAGCAGGGAATTATAGTATTATTGAGGTCAATAGCATTCCAGCGTGGAAAGGCCTAGAAAGTGTTTGTGAGGTTGATGTAGCTGGTTTGTTGGTTGATGATTTGTTGAGTCGCTATAGACATAGACAGGGCGGTTCAATTGATAAGGAGCGAGTTGCATAATGATTCAGCAAGATCAAATAATGGCACTGTACAAAGAAGCGTGTATTTGCGATGTTCAGGCCTTTAAGCCAGGTAATGTCAGTGTCTATAATGAAGGGCATGATATGACGGTAGATGACTTTATCCTGAGCGCTGAAGTTAGTTCTAGTGCAATTGCTAATGTAGCGTACTCTTTAGGTGAAAAAATATATTATGCAGTCAAAGCAACAAAAGAGGCGGTTGCTTGTAATACAAATTTAGGTATTATTTTATTAGCAGCGCCTTTATGTCAGGCAGCATACCTGCAAAAAGAAGGTCAAACATTAAGAGAATCTTTAGCTCAAGTGTTGGAGAATACGACAATAGCTGATGCAGATTGGGCTTTTAAAGCAATAACCCTTGCAGCGCCAGGTGGTTTAGGTGAGTCAAATGAGCAGGATGTAGGTGAAGTAGCGGCTGTTTCCTTAGTCCAAGCCATGGAAATTGCAAGTGAAAAAGATAGAATTGCAAAACAGTACACAACAATTTATAAAGATATTTTTGAG
>JALSLS010000058.1 GCA_026988195.1 Methylomonas sp. | reverse complement strand
CATATAAGCGTAAAAAATCTAAAATGAAGAATAAATTACATTATTCGTCCTATAAAAGATCAAGGTGAATCAATTGGTTGCGCTTAACTTAATGACATTGGACCTGACCCCTAAGTTCTAAGTTGTGGAAATGGAGCAGTTATGGCATTACAGTTGGAACCAGCGATTGTCCAAAATGGTTTGATCGAGAGTGGGTGCTGGGTAGTTTTGGAAAAACCGAAAAAGAACTTGTCGGAAATACCTAAGGTACAGAAACGGTCAGTTCCCAGATCATTAGAAGCATATAAAAAAGAAGCTGGTGGAAGAAATGAGGCTATAGTTGTATCCTATCGACGTGGAGGTTTCACTTTGGCTGAAATAGGGGGATATTATTCATTGCACTATTCGACAGTCAGCAGAATTATTCATAAAGAAGTGCAAAAATAAAGACCTGACCCCTATGTGTACTAGGCAAAAGGCAAGACCATATATGGCACCTTTTTTTGCTTGGTTGTCTTAGTTCGACAAACTGTAAATAAGCTTTTTTTCTTTCAAATAAAAGTCAAGAGAAAATCACTGAGGATTATAAATTTTTATCTAATGAAGCGTCCTCTTTAACAGCTCAAATTAAACAAGCAACTAACAGTATGGTTTAATTTATATTATATCCAACGATAATAATGAAAAAACAGCTTAACTTTTTAATACACAACAGCTCATAAAATATAGGTCATAAAATGAATACGACAGAACTAATAGATGAAGTAGTTTCACTTCCAATTGAAAAACGGGTATTAATTGTTGATTCTTTACTACAAAGTCTCAATCACCCGAATTCAGAAATTGATGAAAAATGGAATGAAGTTGCACAAAAAAGACTCATAGAAATGAGATCTGGAAAAATCAAATCAATCCCTGGAGAACAAGTTTTTACAAATATTTGGGAGAAATTTGAAAAATGAGTTTTTCATTTCACCCTGAGGCAGAAATAGAATTCAATAATGCAATTGATTATTATGAAGGAGTAGAGTTAGGCCTTGGATATGATTTTGCTATTGAGGTTTATTCCACAATCAAACGTACTGTTTCTTTGCCAAAGGCATGGTCAGTTATTGATGGCGATATTCGTAGATCATTAGTAAAACGTTTTCCATATGGAGTTCTATATTCAGAAGAAAATAATGGAATTTACATTGTTGCTGTAATGCATCTTCATCGTTTGCCTGACTATTGGAAGCATAGAAAGTGATTGTAGAAATAGAGCCAAGAAAGGTTAGATGAGGAAAGTAAGCAAATGCTTTCTCAGAGATTATTATAACTTGTCGTTCAGGCGGTCGAGCCGCTTAACTCATGGTTGTCGGGATCAGAAAAATTAGAGCCTACAGGTCTTTTATTTATGCTTTTTTAACAAGAATGTCATACCTTGAAATTCAAGGATATTCACTTTTAAGCCCTATTATCATAAATCAAAGACCTGAACATCCCTTTGTTTCTATCATTAATCAAAATGGCTATGAACAATACTCAGGTTACAGATTGAATTAAACCCTAATGCCATTAAGTTAAGTAGGATGGGCAAAGGAGGTACGACGTGCCCATCAATATGGCATAAAGCGAATTGATGGGCACGCTATCGCTTTGCCCATCCTACAATACCCTTAGCTTAATTACCCCAAGCTGAGTTTAGTTAACAGTCATATAAATCAAATACCCCCCTTTTTTGGCATTAACTCAACAAATAGCGAAACCTGAAACATAGGTGGTGTAATGATAAGTGTAGAAGATTTAAAACAAGAAATTGAGCAATTGGATGCAAGTTTACATATAACCATAAAGATTTTAAATTTTTACCTGAGATTCAGTTGCTCAAGCGTTTAAAGAAAACCATGGAGACACTAATTTCTGTATTTGAAAGTGATTGGAGAGACAGAGGTGGTGAGAAAATTGGCTATGACTAGAGCGTCGTTACTGTGGCTAAACCAGACACAGAAGGGATGTTTTTGATTGACAAAAGTATAAGAAGTAATATGTAATGAGTCAAAATTGTAGAGTAAACTTTTCTTTTACAATTAATTCATTACTAGGTTAGGTAAATTACTTCAATCATATTTAGTGATTTATCGATAGTACAAACAAGGACTTATTGGAAATATTTATGCAAAAAAAGACTTTAGTATTAATTCTCTCGATTGTAGCCACATTACCTTCCTGTATGAGCCATCCTACAGATGTTAACTCTAATGGCGCTACTAGTAATTTAACTGTTGGAAAGGTACAAAGTGAAATAAAAGTTGGTATGCCTGCTTCAGATGTTGCTGGAATTCTAGGATCACCCAATATTGTAACTACTGATGAAAAACGTAGAGAAGTTTGGATATATGATAAGGTCTCTAGTAACAGTGTGGACACAAATAATTCTGCTTTTGGTTCATTGATTATTTTTGGCGCAAATACCAGTCAGAGCCAAAGCACCTCTAGTCAAAAAACGCTAACGGTTATCATCAAATATGATGAGAAGAAATTAGTAAGAGATTTTGCTTACAACTACTCTCAGTTTTAGAGCTAATTTTTACTATTTTAGAGCTAGGTAGTTATTCGTGAAATTTTTCATTCCATTACTATTAGCAGTATTGTTAACATCATGTACAACAATACCTAAACCAGAAACATTTTTTCAACTTACGCCCTCAAGTTCTAAATATAAAGCATTACAATCACGAGTTATTGAAACATCTAAAGATAAAGAATTACTCTCGGCATCAGCAGCAGTACTTCAGGATTTAGGCTTCCAAATTGAAGAAAGTGTTATTGATGCAGGTATGCTTAGAGCTGTAAAAGAGCGTAGTGCGAGAGAATATAGTCAAGAAATGGGGCGTTTTTTTATATTTTTAGTTGGTTTGTTTGCTCAAACTTCTATCATTATTCCTGTTGACCTTCATCAGCAGGTTGCCGCTACATTGATCATCTACCCTGAAGAAAATAGTACATCACGTTTCAATGTTCGTATCATGTTTTATCGTAAATTGTGGAAGGGAGAGGGATCAAGTGGTAATCAATCTATTCCGCCAGGAACGCAGACTATGGAAATGATTAATGAACCTGAAATATATCGGCAATTTTTTGCAAAACTTTCAAAATCTGTATTTCTTGAAATACATCAGATATAAGGAGAACCAACACAGTGACTGGTAGACTTTTAATTTTATCCTTTTTCTTTGTACTTCAAGCTTGTAGTACTGGTTCAACTAAACCTCCAGACAATTTATTATCACTGACTGAGGCTCAGATGAAAATAAGAAGCTTTCAAACGAGGACATTTGATGTTTCAGATCAACAGAAAGCTCTACATGCCGTTGTATCAGCATTAATGGATTTAGGGTTTATAGTAGAACGTATAAATGCTCCTATGGGATTGGTAACCGCGGCTAAATTTGCGGGGACTGGAAACTCTGGGTTTGTTGAAGCAACCATAATGATTAGACCTAAAGGCGACAATCAGATGGAAGTTCGCGTAAATGCCTTATTTAATACCAAGCCAATAGAAGACCCTAAAGTTTACCAAAACTTTTTTGCTACTTTGCAAAAGTCTTTATTTTCTTCTTAGTCGGAAATTATTAAAAAAGATTTAATAAAGAAACCGGTTAAAAAATTAGTCAATTATTTGATGCAAAAGAGATTTCTATTTATGCTAAAAAAACGGGCTTTATCCTACTTTTTTGTAATTGCCTTCAGTATATTTATACAATCTTGCGCCATGCAATTAGGTGCAGAGATACAGTGGGATTCAAAAGACCAAATTCTAATGTCAGAAAGAAGTCAGGTCAAAATGCGGTCGATACAGACTAGGGTTTATGATACGACAGACCAAGACAAACTTATGCGGGCAGTAATTGGTACACTACAGGATCTTTATTTTGATATAGACGTTCTAGATAATCAATCTGGAATTATATCAGGCAAAAAACTATACCAAAGTGGTGGTGCATGGGAAAACAACCCAACTTATTACACCTACAAGACTGACAGTTTGGTTATTTTTTCAACCAACTACCGTACTTATGGACCCTTTCAATACCGAAAGGATCTAATTCGTATATCAGTTACAGTTCGACCTAAAGGAGAGACACAGCTAATGGTTCGGGCAAGCATTCAATATAATATCCGTGCGGTTGAAGATCCTGATGTTTATCAGACATTTTTCAAAGTACTCGGACAGTCTCAGTTTCTATCAGCAACACTGTAGATGTAACCCACGGCGAAACCGTTCTAAAAAACTGATTCTGAAGGCTAGATCCTGCGCTTTTTTGAGTTCTCCGTCATTCTCAGATAATCAAATACCATTCGTACATTCCGAGCCAATTTTCGGATGACT
>JALSLS010000057.1 GCA_026988195.1 Methylomonas sp. | reverse complement strand
ATCACGGCTTCTCGCTATTTTACAGCAATCCCCTATTGCCATTGCTTTTACAGACACCAACCTTAAAATATTAAAAACAAGTCAGGGGTTTCAACAGCAGTTTGGTTATGATCAGGTTTATTCTCTATGTAACTTACTAAACCAGCCTTCAAGTAATATTTTTTGCAGCAAAGAAAACTGTCTTGCCACTTTAGAAAAAGAAGGAAGCATTAAATTTGAAGCTCAGGTACGCCATAAAAAAGGACATCGAATCTGGGTACGAATAAGCGGCTCTTTATTAGGCCAAGAAATATCAAAAAATGAAATATTATGGTTTCTTGAAGATATTAGCTTACACCGAACCGAGCAAGAGCAACGAAAATTAGCAGAAACAGTGTTTGAAGTATCAGGTGAAGCAATCGTGATCCTTGATGATAGGGGTAACCTAGAAAAAACAAACCCAGCCATGCACCGTTTAATTGAATATTCAGAATTAGAACTTCGCAACCTCTCTTTTCATGATTTATTTGTTACTTCTAGCGATCAAATTTCAATTAATAGCGTCTTTAGCTTAGTTAAAAAAGAGGGTCAGTGGAAAGGCCAGATAGAACTACGTAAAAAAAGTAGCATCACTTTTCCTGCACAACTTACTCTTAATTGTATCAACCGCCCCAATGGTAGCGTCAGTCACTTTGTCGCTATACTTGCTGATATTTCTGAATTTAAAGCACAAGAAAAAATATTAATACATCGTGCAAATCACGACCCTTTAACCGGCTTACCCAACCGAAATGAGTTTTTTGTACGCCTTAATGACTCGCTAGCAGCAGCAAAACGACATCAATACACTGTTGCCCTTTTGTATCTTGACCTAGATGGTTTTAAACCTATAAATGACACTTTAGGCCATGGCCGAGGTGATGAAGTTTTACAGGAAGTTGCGGTTAAATTGAAACATTGTATCCGCGAAATTGATACTGTTGCACGCATAGGTGGTGATGAGTTTGCGATTATTTTAAATGGGACATCTGAACAACAAATCAATGCTACCGCTGAACGTATAATTAAATCTATCTCTATAAAGCTTGAAGAGTCTCTTCACCTCTCTGTCAGTATTGGAATATCATTATTCCCCCAAGACTCTATAAATCCATTAAAATTACTTCAATATGCTGATGAAGCCATGTATAAAGTGAAGCATCATGGAAAACAGTCTTATCACTGGCATAACTCCGAAACAAAATAAATTTAAATTATTATGTTAAATATTGGAAAAATCACAGATTTATCAAATCTCAATGTGTTGTATGTTGAAGATGACACTGAAACTAGAGAAGAACTGGAGTTAATACTTCAGGGTTGGTTTAAAAATTTATATATTGCTGTTGACGGCCAACAAGGCCTGGCTCTATATCATCAACATCACCCTGATATTGTTATTTCTGATATACAAATGCCAAAAATGAACGGTCTTTCCATGGCGGCTGACATCAGACATCATAATCAAGATCAGGAAATCATCATTTTAAGTGCCTATAATGATGTTGAATATTTATTTAGAGCACTGGAGTTAGGCATAAAACATTATATTACCAAGCCTATTAGTGTCGAGCGTTTATTAGATAAACTGGTCGAAATTAACCAGCAAATGTCGTTACAACATGAAGCAGACCGTAACCACAAATTATTGGAACAATACAAATTACTAGTCGATGAAAAGGCCATTGTTGCAAAAATTGACCTACAAGGCAGAATTAGTTACGTCAATGAGCAATTTTGCATACTATCTGGTTATAGTAAACAAGAGTTAATAGGTCAGCATTATTTATTTACCTTCTCAAACAACGGTCAAGATGCTCAGCTGGCTGAATTAAAAACCAATATTTTAGAGCATCATAAATGGCAAGGTTTTTTAAAGAAAACCAGTAAATGTGGCTCAATTTATACGGTTGATGTAACGGTTGTCGCCATTGTTGATACTAACAACCACATTGAAGAGTTCGTCGCCTTAATGGTTGACATGACTGAAACCTATGAAAAATTCAACCGCCTCTCAATTAACTTACAACAAGATTTAAAACACCAACAACATTACCTGAAAGAATATGAACGCGCGATTGAGTTAGGCACATCACTTTGTGTGCTTAATAAAGAAGGAAAAATAATCAATGCCAATAAAAATTTCAGCTCCACCTTAAACTGCCAAACTGAAGATATTATTGGTCTTGAATTCAGTGACTTAGTGCTCGATTGTAATGATTTCAAACAGCGCATTTTAAGCACAGTTCAAAAACAAGGCTTTAGCTCAAGAGTGATTCGCATTAGTGCTAAAGCAGGTCATGAACGCACCTTGAGCACAGTAATCGTAGGGATTCATGATGAAGCAGGTAGTTTAAATTCAATGATGAGTTTAAGTCAAGACATCAGTGACTCCATCAAACTTGACAATGAGATTATTGAAACCCAAAAAGAACTAATCTATATCATGGGAGAAGTCGTTGAAAATCGTAGCGAAGAAACGGGCTTACATATCAAAAGAGTTGCCCAAATTTCTGAATTACTGGCGGAAAAATACGGGCTGGATTCCGATCATGCACAAATGATTAAGATTGCCTCGCCCATGCATGATATTGGTAAAATTGGTATCTCTGATAAAATTTTACATAAACCCGGCAAGCTAACAAAAGAAGAATACCAATCCATGCAAACCCATACCGATCTTGGATATGCCATGCTGAATAGAATGGATAGGCCATTAATTAAAATGGCCGCCACCATCGCTCATGAGCACCATGAACACTACGATGGCCAGGGTTACCCATTAGGACTGACTGGAGATGAAATCTCCATTGAAGCTAGAATTGTGGGTCTCGTTGATGTTTTTGATGCTTTAGGCAGTAAACGTAGCTATAAACAACCTTGGACTGATGAACAAATATTAGACTATATAACCAGTAAAAAAGGTCTACAATTTGACCCTGATTTAGTTGATTTATTTGTAGAAAATTTTGAGCAAATTACCACCATTCGAAATCATTTATTTGACTCCCTCTCACAATGATAAAGCCATTCATCTTTCTATTCGGTTTATTTTTTAGTCCTTTGCTCTTGGCAAAATACGATACTACTGAAATTTATAGCTTAGATGATTGTATTGCTATCGCCTTAAAACAACATCAATCATTAAAAGTATCTAATGCACAAGTGGCTATGGCTGAAGCACTGCACCAACAAGCAATGTCAGCTTATTACCCTAGACTAAGTGCATCAATCAGTGCTGATAGAGCGGATGAAGACAGAACATTTTCTGTTAAAGGTCAATTTTCCTTACCTAATGATTTAGCTGTTGGTTTAGGAACCGTACTTAATGGAGGGATTCCTGGCCCTGTAGTCCCCCCTATCCCATTAGAAATGAAAATTAAACTGTTTGATAGAGATACGGCAAGAGCGTCCGTTAATCTTACTTATCCTGTTTTTACCGGCTTAAAACGCCCAGCCATAGTAAGTCAAGCACAAAAAGGTGTGCTATTTGCAGAACAAGGTCTTAGAAAAACCAATCTAGACATCGTGCGTGATGTAAAAAAATATTATTATGCGGCACAATTTGCGATTGGAATGGAACAATTAGCCAACGATACTCTTATGCGCTTTGAAGTGTTAGAAGGTTTAACGGAACGCCTATACCAAAATGGTTCATTAAAAGTAAAAAAAACAGATTACCTACGTACAAAAACCACAACAGCCCTTACTCGTTCAATGGTTAATGAAGCCGTTTACGCCCGAGAGTTAGCTCACGAAGCCTTAGGCAATGCCATGGGCCAGGCATGGAATGCAAAATATCACTTGGCTGATAACAAACAAGCCGAAGTTATCACCACCGAACTGCAAGAATTAGTTGATGCTGCAAACAACTTCAACCCTGAACTGCAACAATTAAGTCTAGCTGTACAAATTGCTGAACATAGAATTACTGAAGCACGAAGCGGTTACTATCCAATGGTTGGCGTTCAAGCCAGTGCTCATAAAATATGGAATGGATTTGATGACGGTTTAATTAATGATGATAATAATGAAGGCTGGAATATTGGTGTTGGTTTGGAGTGGGATCTATTTAGTGGTTTTGAAACAGCCGGAAAAGTCAATCATGCTAAAGCAGAGCAACGTAAACTAAAAAGTCAGCGCATATTATTAGATAAAGCTATGGCTTTACAAGTAAAACTACAGTTTTTACGTATTCGTAGCGCGGGTAAACAAATTAAAGATACCGAGTCAGCGTTTGGCTTTGCCAGCGAAAATCGCAAATTACATGTCAGAGCCTATCAACAGGAAATGGTGGAAACTAAAGATGTGATTGAGTCTCAGCTGGTTGAAAGCT
>JALSLS010000056.1 GCA_026988195.1 Methylomonas sp. | reverse complement strand
CAAAGTTAGCTAATATTTTACAACGCTTATTTTCTACATCAAGTACTTCAGCAGGAAAAGAGTCGCAAACCGTGGGGCATACAGCATCGTAGTTTTGTAATGCGTGTTTAAATTCTTCAGCCGTTAAGGGTCTGTCGTCGAGGTTTAAGGTAACGTCATAACGTAGTTTTAACCTTTTTTCTACAGAGGAAGGCCATTTTCGAGTGATAAAGACTTTAGGTTTGCTCATGTTTTTAGAGGGGAAGCTTTTGTAGCCTTGATGAAACGAAGTGGAATCAAGGTTTCTATTTTGTCACTCCTTGATTTCGCTTTGCTGCATCAAGGCTACATTGTCAATCTACAAGGCGTGCAAAAGCATGTTTTTGCACGCCTTGATCAATACCGTTAAGGCTTTTATTTAGCTGCAGTTGAGCGATAATACTCAATCGCTGCAGCAACACCGCTTCCAGGAACAATATCAAAGCCATGGTCTAGCATTGCCATCTCAACACCGGCAATACAGCCTAGTAAAGATACGTCGTTCATATCACCAATATGACCAATACGAAAAACTTTACCCATTACTTCTGTTAAGCCTGCGCCTAAAGAGATGTTGTATTTATTAAAAGCAGTGCTGATAATATCACGCGCATCTTTGCCTTCTGGAACCACAATAGCTGAAACAGTATCAGACTCAAAGCCTGGTGCTGCACATAGCTCTAAGCCCCATGCTTTAATAGCTCTGCGAACGCCTTCTGCTAAGCGGAAGTGGCGAGCGTAAACATTCTCGATACCTTCTTCAAATAATAGCTCTAGTGACTTTCTAAGTCCGTAGATCATCGGTGTGGCTGCAGTATAAGGTGTGTAACCTAAAGCATTTTGTGCCATTTGATCTTTAAGGTCTAAGAAGCAACGAGGAAAAGTAGCTGTTTCTGTTAATTTAAGTGCTTTTTGGCTAAACGCTAAAACAGCAAGTCCAGCAGGTAGCATAAAGCCTTTTTGTGAGCCACTAATGGCAGCATCAATACCCCAATCATCCATACGGAATTCAATACTAGCAATTGAGCTAACACCATCAACAAATAATAGAGCAGGGTGACTAGACGCATCCATTGCTTTACGAACGCCGCCGATATCACTGGTTACGCCGGTAGATGTTTCGTTGTGTGTCGCTAAAATAGCTTTAATTTCATGCTTGCTGTCATCTTTTAAACGGGCTTCTAAATGATCAAGAGGAATGCCTTTGCCCCATTCAATTTCATGGACTTCAACGTCTAAACCTAGACGTTGTGCCATATTGATCCATAAGTGACTGAATTGGCCAAAACGATAAATTAATACTTTGTCGCCAGGGTTTAAAGTATTAGTAATGGCAACTTCCCAACCTGCTGTGCCTGTTGCAGGAAAGATAAATGCTTGGCCTGTTTCTGTTTTGAAAATCTTTTTCAAATCTTCTAAAACAGGTTTAAGTAGCTTAGGGAAGATGGGGGAGCGGTGATCTTCCATAGGCACATGCATTGCACTTAGAACTTCATGTGGTGTATTAGTTGGACCAGGAATAAATAAGTGATTGCGACCTGCCATTGTTTGCCTCTGTTTGGGGTTGGTTTAAGTTAAGTGTATTAAATAATATAATCTCGAATCTAGTGAGTCATTCACTCGCTACAATCTTGGTAGTACAAAATAGTTTTTAATGACTTTTAGATAAGTAATTGTTATCTTCGAAAGTATCAAATTATTGAATAATATAAGAATAGTCAAACGGTCTATGGTGCCATATTAAAAATATATCAGCAAGCATTATCCTTGTATTTTAGTGATTCTAAATATATAGTGAGGCGCATTATTGCCTCTATATCATCATTGTCTACTTACAAGCTGAGTCGCAAAATATGTTTATTCTTCTGACTTATAGTGGGTAGGTGCTTCTTCTAGTTTTATTGTTGTAAGCAGGTCTTTTAAGGCAGCTATAGCAACAGGTAATTCTTTTTGTATTTTATCAATAAGGGGTGGAATACCTTGAGTGCTACCGTGTTCAGCTATTTCTTCAATAATAGCCGCATAATTGGCTAAAGAGTCTATTCCTAGGTTGGCACAGGATGATTTAAAACTGTGTGAAGATTGTTCTATTTTTGCTAGATCCTGCTGGCTAAAAGCCTGTTGTAGTTTTTTGAGTTGTTGTGGAGTCGTATCTGAAAAAATGGCAATAGCTTTGCTAAGAAGGCTTTCTCCGTCCGCTGTTATGTGTTGTTTTAATTGTTTGATTGCAGTGTGATTTATGATGTCTGTTGAAGCTGGTAATTCTGGATGCGGTTGTTTATCAGGGAGAGTGGATAGTGATTGTTGAGGTTGTAACCATTTTTCTAAAACCCTTTGTAATTGTTTTTGAGTAAAAGGTTTGCTGATATATTCTTCCATTCCAGCACTTTTACATTGCTCAATAATCCCTTTTTTTACATCGGCAGTCAGGGCAATAATTGGTGTGTGGCGTTTTATAGCTATATTTTTCTCATACTCACGTATTTTTATTGTGGCCTCAAAACCATCCATAACAGGCATATGGCAATCCATTAAAATAACATCGTACTGCTTACTACAGGCTGCTTTAACTGCTTCTTCGCCATTGTTGGCAATTTCTGTTTGGCAACCAATGCTGCGTAAGATGGCTGTTCCCACTTCTTGATTAACCAAATTATCTTCTGCTAATAAAATATTCCCTGCAAGTATTGATTGATTGGTTGGGGGCGAAGTGTGAATCGGGGCTGCCTCTCCTGTTAACTCTAGTAGGCAGTCGAGTAGTTTTTTCTGGGTAACCGGTTTGCTCAGAAAGTGTTTGACTCCTGATTGTATGCTCTGCTTATGGTCGATAGCTGCGCTGTCCGAACTTAACATGACTAGCGATAAAGATTGAAGCTGAGGGTCTTCGTGTAGTGCTTTGGCTAGGGTAAGGCCATCCATTTCGGGTATGTGCCAATCTAATAAGGCTATTTGGTAGGAGATGTTATGTTGCTTAGCATCTCGTAAATAATTGATAGCTTGGGTGCCTGATGAAGTAGCATGGCAATTAATGCCCCAGTGATTTAATTGGCTAGATAAAATCTCTCTATTAGTTGCGTTATCATCAACTACTAATACATTGATATTTTGTAGAGAGGATATGTCGACTTTTGGTGGTATTAATTGCTTGCTACGCTCTAAGCACAGGCTAAAACTAAAGCAAGAACCTTGGCCAAGGGTGCTACTGAGTTTTAATTCTGCTCCCATTAATCTTAGTAATTGCCGGGAAATAGTAAGGCCAAGTCCTGTTCCTCCGTGGTGACGGGTGATTGAGCCATCTGCTTGGGTAAAGCTTTCAAAAATCAACTCTTGTTGCTCAGGTGCAATGCCTTGCCCTGTATCGCAAACCTCAAATAATAAATTTATCTGAGAATCTGGGTGGTCAGTGTTTAAAGTGCTTACTTTTAACTGTACTTCTCCATATTGGGTAAACTTGATTGCATTGCCTAATAAATTTACAAAAACCTGGCGTAATCGTTCGGCATCGCCATGGATAACGTCTTCTAATTCCATGGGTAAATTTAGAGCTAATTCTAAACCTTTTGAATGTGCTTGGGAGGCAAGAATTTCAATGGTATCTTCAAGTAAGCGGCGAAGGCTAAAGTCTGTAATAGTGAGTTGAAATTTTCCAGATTCAATTTTAGAAAAATCCAGAATGTTATTGATAATGCCTAGTAGTGATTCGGCTGAACGATAAGCCGTTTTTGCTAATCTTTTTTGGTGGGCGTTTAGAGTAGTATTCAGCAGTAACTCTGTCATACCAAGAACCCCATTCATTGGGGTGCGTATTTCATGACTCATGGTGGCGAGAAACTCGCTTTTGGCTTGGCTTGCGGCCTGAGCTTGATCGGTTTTCTTCTGTAAAGCTTTGGTTCTTGCCTGTACTTGTTGTTCCAGTGTCTCTTTTTGCTGATTAAGTGCCTGGTTTCGGCTATTGATTTGTTCAAGCATATCGTTAAAAGCTCTGCCTAGTTGACCTATTTCATCAGTTGAGGTGATGGCAGCTCTTTGTTGGTAGTTACCTGAGTGTTTAATATCTTCACTAATAGTGACTAACTCTAAAATGGGATCAGAAAGCCTTTTAGCAACTTTCTCTAAAAACCAGAAAATAAGGAGAGCAGCAAAAGTCAGTCCTAATAAGGCGAAGCCCAGCTCTTTCAATAAGCGGTGATAAATAGCATCAAGACTGATGATTATAATGATATGCCCGTAATCTGTGTTCTTAAAAATTAAAGGTTTACAGACCTGCATAAATTTTAGGCTAAATTTGTTGGATTCACAGTTCGTGATCAGGTTTTTAGGAATAGCCCATTCCCCTTT
>JALSLS010000055.1 GCA_026988195.1 Methylomonas sp. | reverse complement strand
CCTCTTTCTTCACTGATAGCTGCTGCTAAAGTATCAAGTCCTACTGGACCACCCTCGAAATTATCTATCATTGTTAACAGTAGTTTTCTATCCAGAGAGTCAAAACCATTATTATCAATTTTTAACATTTTTAAGGCTTGTGATGCTACTTCACTGGAAACAATACCATCACCTTTCACTTCAGCAAAATCCCGAACTCGCCTTAATAGTCTATTGGCAATTCTTGGGGTTCCTCGTGACCGTTTGGCTATTTCATTAGCGCCTGTCTGCTCAACACTTATCCCTAATACCTTTGCTGAACGTTCCACTATAGTGGCTAATTCTGCTACTGAGTAAAACTCTAATCGCTGCACAATACCAAAGCGGTCTCTTAAGGGCGAAGTTAATAACCCTGCTCTAGTGGTGGCTCCTACTAAGGTAAAGGGGGGTAAATCTAATTTAATAGACCTTGCTGCTGGCCCTTCACCTATCATAATATCTATTTGATAATCTTCCATGGCTGGATATAAGATTTCTTCAACGGCTGGACTAAGACGATGAATTTCATCAATAAACAACACATCATGAGCTTCAAGATTGGTTAATAAAGCGGCAAGGTCTCCGGCTTTATCTAAAACTGGCCCTGAAGTCTGACGAATATTAACCCCCATTTCTGTGGCAATAATATTGGATAGTGTGGTTTTACCCAATCCTGGTGGACCAAAAATTAACACATGATCTAAAGCCTCACTGCGTGCCGTTGCTGCTTTAATGAAAATTTCCATCTGCATGCACAATTCGTCCTGACCAATATAATCTGCCAGCCGCTTGGGGCGAATAGCTCTATCTTGGCGCTCTTCATCCGTTGAGCCTATGGAAGAAATTAAACGATCACTTTCAATCATCTACTAGAGACCCCTTGCAAAGCAAGCTTAATGATATCCTCACAAGTCTTACCTTCTTGGGCTATATTCTGTACCATTTTACTAGCATCTTGTGGCTTATAGCCTAAAGCGCATAATGCACTGATTGCTTCTTGTTTGGGGCTAGCTTGCATTTGAGTCATTGAAACAGCTTGCCCTGAATCAGAATTCTCAACCCTATCAGGTAGCCTATCTCTCATTTCAATAATCAGCCTTTCAGCTGTTTTCTTACCGATTCCGGGTAATCGAACTAAAGCTTGAACATCATTATCATGAATACAGCGATGAAACTCTTCTGCACTTTGCCCCGATAGAATAGTGAGTGCTAACTTAGGCCCAACCCCATTGACTCTAATTAATGCCCTGAACATTTTACGGTCAGATTCTGTCGAAAATGCGAACAAAATATGAGCATCATCTCTAATCACTAAATGTGTAAATAACAGTACATTTTCACCCAAAGCGGGCAAATCATAAAAGGTGGTCATCGGTGCTTCCACCTCATAACCTACCCCTTGTACATCAAGCACTAATTGAGGTGGTGTTTTAGAATACAGCTTACCTTGTATAAAACCTATCATGAACTACCTTGTTTTAATCGTTGTTCCGTTTGTTTATAATGAGAATGGCATAAAGCGATACCTAAAGCATCACTGGCATCTTCTTGTAATACACCTTGAAGACTTAATAAAACTTTTACCATATGTTGTACTTGTGATTTATCAGCTCCACCTTTTCCTACAATAGCCAGTTTAACTTGTCTAGCGGCATATTCTGAAACAGGTAAGTCTGCAACCATTAAGGCACAAATTGCAGCTCCTCTGGCTTGACCCAATTTTAATGCAGAATCTGCATTTTTATGCATAAAGACTTGTTCAATGGCCATTTCATTCGGTTGATACAAAGCTATAACCTCAGTAATACCATCAAATATTTGTTTTAATCGCTCTGGGAATGAATCAGCTTTGATTTTTATACTACCGCTGGCAATATATTTATAACTATTTTTGCTGGTTTCTTCAATGACCCCATATCCAGTTATTCTTGAACCTGGGTCTATACCTAAAATTCTTGTCACTTACTTCTCTTTAGCGGTTTCCTCACAAAATGTGAGAACTATAAATTTGTATCTATTCTGCATCTTTAGTGAATTGCTCCTGCATTGCTCTACCTATGTACATAATCTACATGGGTGTAGTGAATGCAGATATTGCAGGAGCTAATATCTATCCATGCACTAGTCGGCGAGAAGTATTAGAAGTTTCAGAGAAAAGAGCCTTATTTTAATCGCGCCGAGGGCGGACGCTCCTACATCACTGTTGTCTGGTTACAAGCTGAATACATAAATTCAAATTTACATTTCAGCAACTTGTGCCATTACTTCTTCTGATATATCTGCATTTGAATAAACATCCTGCACATCATCTAAATCTTCTAAAACATCAATTAACCGCAACATTTTTTCAGCTTGTTTAGCATCTAATTCAGTTTTATTTTCTGCATCCATGGTGACTTCAGAGCCCACAGGTTCAAAACCTGCCTCAACCATTGCTTCTTTAACAGTCAAATAGTCTTCGGGGGAAGTTATCACGTCAACAGAACCATCATCATGAGTCACAATATCGTCAGCTCCTGCTTCCATCGCGGCTTCCATAACAGCATCTTCATCAACTGAATCAGGGTAACTAATAATCCCCATTTTATTGAACATATAAGACACAGATCCATCAGTCCCTAAATTTCCACCTGATTTACTAAAGGCATGCCTGACTTCTGCAACCGTTCGGTTTTTATTATCTGTTAAACAGTCCACCATAACGGCTGTTCCACCCGGCCCATAGCCTTCGTAACGCACGTTATCATAATTAACACCTTCCATCGTGCCGGTGGCTTTTTTAATGGTATTCTCAATGGTGTCGCGCTTCATATTTGCGCCCAGCGCTTTATCTATTGCAGAACGCAACCCTGGGTTATTGGCTGGATCCCCTCCACCCGCTTTTGCAGCAACAGAAATTTCACGAATGACTTTAGTGAAAATTTTTCCACGCTTAGCATCCTGAGCACCTTTTCTGTGCTTGATATTTGCCCATTTACTATGTCCTGCCATCTTCCACTCTCTAAACTATTTTAAATTTATGTACGAAAAATATGTATCTATTCAGCACCTTTAGTGCAATGTTTTGTAGGAGCGTCCGCCCTCGGCGCGATTATAATAATGCTCTTTTTTCTAAAAATTCAATTATCTTCGCGCCGAGGGCGGACGCTCCTACATCATTGCTTACTCATAAGCTGAATAGTTACAAAATATAGTATAGAACAGAGGTTAGTCCGCTCTACCGTATTTATGCTAAATGAGGTAATACAGCCATCAAAGAGCTGTCAGAAACAAAAACATCGGCTTGTTGAACAACCAATGCTCTTTTCATAACACCACCAAAACCAATAACGGTTGCACCTGCATTTTTAGCTTCAAGGTCAGTCTTTCCATCACCAATCAAAGCCATACTCATCCCTTCTGAGTTTATTTGTTTGCAAACAATCGCTTTACCTCCATTTCTGGCAAGCGGTGATTGCTGATCAAACTCTTTATATGACCCATCTTGGTTAAAAAAAACATCAACCGCATGCACATGATCGGCAGCTATCCCCAGCTTTTCAGCTAAGGGTAAAATAGCCTGTCGAATACCCCCACTAATGATATGAACATGCTTCCCCTGTGCTAACAAGGTGCTAAATACCTGCTCAACCCCATCAACTATTTCAGCTATATATAAATCAGACAGCCATTGCATTTGCGCTCTATTAGGGTTTATCAATGACAAGCGTTTGCCATAAACTTGCTCTAAAGCCAGCTCACCATTCATGGCGGCATTTGTTAATGCCACCAATTCATCATATAAGCCCGACTTTCTGCCTAACTCATCAATCCCTTCAATCTTGCTTAAAGTACTATCACAGTCAAAGCAGATGATGTCATAACTCATAAATTAATTTGAATTGCCGAATTAACAAAGGAAAGCTCTCCTAATTTTTCAAGTATCTCAGCGGATAACGGAGCAGAAACACTGATCACAGCCATTGCATTATCACTCGCATCAGGAACCCCGACTTGCATTCTTGAAATATTGATATTTGATTCACCTAAAATAGAACTAATAGCCGAAATAACACCTGGTTTATCATTGTGCTCAGTCACTAATAAAGTCCCTTCTGGAACGACTTCAATTTCAAACTGATTAACATTAACAATACGAGGGTGACGATCACCTAATAAAGTACCAACAACCGAAACTGTTTTACTCGCACAAATTCCTGTCAACTTAACTAATGATACATAACCTTCTGTTTCTTCAGTTTTAGATTCAACTAAAGAGATACCTTGTTTCTTAGCAATACTTTCTGCATTAACACTATTAACGGGTGTAGACATTTGTCCCGCTAAAATACCCACTAATGCTTCAACTGAAAC
>JALSLS010000054.1 GCA_026988195.1 Methylomonas sp. | reverse complement strand
CATAAAATTCCTTTTACTTATGAAGAGGACGTTATCCAGCTCATTGTTGAACGTTGCACAGAACTAGAAAGTGGAGGCCGAATGATTGACTCCATATTAACTAATACCATGCTACCTGAGATTAGCGAAGAGTTTTTGAATCGACTGGTTGAGGGTAAGGAAATGCAGAAAGTACATGTTAATGTGCTGGATTCAGAGTTTACTTATGTTTTTGATTAAGTGTGTTTTTTTGATTGAATACAGTCTGTTGTAACCGTTCAGTCCCCCTCTTTGGAAAAGAGGGGTTAGGGGAGATTTTATTAGACAAATCCCCCCTCAATCCCCCCTCAATCCCCCTTTTTCAAAGGGGGAGGTGAACGGTTATAGTCTGTTAGTTTAATTAATTAATGAAAATTATTTTTTGAAGGGTAAAGGAGAGTGATATTGAACAAATACTTAAAGCTGTTTACTTTTTTTTTCTTTATATCTTTGTCTAGTTTAGGGGGAGCAATGTCTTTATTTAAAGAAAAATGTTTGTTTTCATCTGTTGATGGAATTATTTTAGACAGCGGAAAACCTGTTAAAGGCGTAGAAGTTGAGCAATATTATAATTGGCAAGGTCCGGATAAATCGAATAAAAAGCTTGTTAAAACTGATAATGAAGGTCGATTTCATTTTCCAGCAATTTATGATAATTCTGTGCTTTCAACAATTTTCCCCCATAACCCTTCAATTCAACAAGAAATTAATATTAGATACAAGGAGAGAAGCTATGAAGGCTACCTGTTGATGAAAGGAAATTATGATGAAAAAGGTGAGCTTGATGGGCAAGCTATACATTTAATTTGTGATTTGCAAAATGAACCCTCTAGGGATGGGGGTTTTTATGGTATTTGTACTTTACAGTAATGTTTTGTTGATAATTAATAAGGGGCGATGAATGAATAAATTAGGTGCATCACAAGCTGCGATTATTGCTAATGAGGTTTATGCTGTAAGAACAAACGATATTGAGAAAGCCATTAAACTGAGTAGAAATGGGTTAGGTCTTCAAGGTGATTTTAAAATTGCAGAGCACGGAGGGTTTCATGGGGTTTCAGGTGCTCTTGTGTTTAGATCTAAAACAGGTTTTGGGTATGTTGCTGAAGGTCAAGGAAAGAGGCAAGGTGAAGTTTTAATTGCTATTAGGGGAACAGTTCCTAGTATTCAGGATATTGCAACAGATCTTAATATTGGTGTGCAGATAGGACCCAGTGGCTGGCCTGTTCATGCCGGTTTTAATGAAACATTTAATTCTTTTAAAAGTGATCTAAAAGACTATTTTAGAAACAAAAACCCTTCTCATGTGCACTGCGTTGGACATAGTCTGGGGGGCGCTTTAGCAACTTTAACAGCTGATTTTTTAACTGAGAATAAAATTGCTGGAGTATCACTTTATACTTTTGGTTCACCACGAACAGGGGTTCTTGGCTTTTCTCATCAATTGACTCGGAAGATTAAAGCTGAAAATATTTATCGAGTCCACCATACTGCTGATCCTGTTTCAATGATACCTATTTTTCCTTTCTCACATATACCCGTGTCTACATCTGATATTTCATTGGCCTGGCCAGGAGGTTTGGTTTCTCCATCTGCCCATTCTATGGAACATTATATGAGTTCTGTAAACAATGTGAACTGGGATGGGTTGAGGAGCAGCTCTTTATCTATGGAAAACAGTGACCAAATTGGAAAGTGGCTGGATTCAGCTGCATCACAAAATATGTTGATGTACTCTGCTAAGTTTCTCTGGATGCTCTCTAAGGCATTAAGTTGGTTGATTAATAAAGTTGCCGGTGTCGTGATTGGAACTGCTTTAGTTGTAACTGCAACTTTAGTTGATAAATTAGCTTGGATACTAAAGCAAGGTGCATTAGCTTCAATTGAGGTTGCGGGTTATGTTGAATCTTTAATGGGAAAGATACTGCAGTTCTTGGGTAAGAGTATATCTATGGTCGGTAAAATAACTATTTCATTTATTCGTTGGGTGTTGAACTTATTATTTAAGACTATACAAAATTTTGCAAGCTTAAGTTTAAGTGTATGTTTAAGACATTAGAATGATTATAACTGAATCTTTAAATTTTACGGTTGAGGAAAATATAAATATTTTTAAAAGAAGGTGGTTATTATGGCTCAATTAAGTTATAGCAAAGCAATATCGATTTGGCCTGAAGAGGGGCAACAACTGTTTTCAAATGGAAAAAAGTCTGGAAGCCCTATTGTTGGGAAAGGGGGGGCTAGTTTTGTAACTAAAGTGGCTAATACATTGGACAAACTAGCACGGTTACCTACAGGTGCACGGATCATTTCTGAAATAGATGCTAGTGGGCATGAGTGCCATATTTTTTCGGGTGGTAAGTTACTTGGTTATGATGGCTGTGCACAAGCTCTTGATACACGATCAGTTGAACAAGAAATCAATCGCATGGTAGTATCCTTTAGGCCTCGCACTCAAAATCTACTTGTCAGGGAGAAAGATAGGTCAAGTTCTGGGGGGCAAAAAACAGGTGCTGAAAAGTATTGGGAAAAGAAGTTTTTTGAACATCTTGGCTATGATGAAGATGCTTATATTGAAGCGGTCTCAGGTGAGTTACACGTTATTATGTCCCGTTTAGCTTGCAAGGTGAGTGACCCTTGGAGGTTTGTTTCACAAATTGTTGGCAAAACAGTTAAGGAGCTTGTTGATATGTCGCTAGGTAGAATACCTTGCGATGACAGTACATATTACAAAATTTGTTTTATGTTTTACGATTACCTGACGCCTGGTTCAGGTATTTCAACACAGGTTAGGCTGACTCCACAAATAAGAGCAGAAGGTATGAATAGCCATTGGTTTAGGAAAAAGAAAAACTATAAAGGTGATTGGACTGCTGCAAGAGAAGATATTATGGTTGGACACGAATTAATTCATGCGTGGAGAATGATGGTAGGGCGTCGTGTTGTTCGTGGCGGCTGGGAGGAAGAGGCTATGACTGTTGGTTTATCGTTTGCTGCGGGTTGGGGTTTTACAGAAAACAGATTGAGAAATGAGGCGGGGCAGCCTAGGCGCCTAACTTATAGTCATACTGATTTTTCATCAGCTTATGGATTGGGATTAAAGAGTGGAGCTCAGTAATTTTAATTAAAGCAGATAGCCTGCATATGATTGAATAATATAAAGATAGTAGATCCAGATGAATTGTTTTTCTAGTATTTGACCATAGGCAATGGATAATTAAATTGAAAAAATTAAATATTTTTATTTTATTGGTTTCTTTGCCAGTAGTGGGGGGCGCAATGTCTTTTTTCTCTAAACAAGTTTTATTTTCAGAAGTTAAGGGTATTGTTCAGAAGCAAGGGAAACCTTTGGTGAATGTAGAAGTGATACGATCGTATACTGAGCTGGATAATAGGAATCATGAATCTGTAAAAACGGATGCGCAAGGGCAGTTTAACTTTTCTAAAGTGACTAAAACATTATTTTTTGAACTAGGTTTTTTTCCACCTAGTGAAGTCGTTGTTTCTCAAGATATTATTTTGAATTATAAAGGTATTTCTTATGATGCATGGGTATTTGTTCGAGATAATTATGATAATGGTAGTGAATTAGGGGTAAATACTATTAACCTTATTTGTGACATTAGTAATGAGCCTAAACAACTTATTAGCAAAACTGGTGGGGTTGTTTATGGTATATGTTTATTAAACTAATAGATGTTATTAGTTTATAGTTACTGGCCGATGCTTAATATTTTTCGGTGTTCAAGAGGAATCGCTAATAAACTTCTTTCAGGCATTAGCCGTGTTTTTCTGACTGGTATGAACTTTATTAATCAGCTTGAATGGCGGTTGTATAGTATAGTTCGATTCAAATGTAGGACAAGAAATATACAGTTAACTGGTTATTAAAGCTTCATATTTAAGGCAAAAAAATGGCAACAACCCAAGAACACCGACTGATTGCAGTATCAACCCCCTTAGAGGATGACGAATTAGTGATCCGCCGTATGTCGGGTCATGAAAAAATAAGTCAATTGTTTGAATATGACCTCGAACTATATAGTGAAAATCTTGATATAAAATATGAAGAGCTTTTGGGGGGAAATGCAACAGTAAGAGTTGAGCTGGAAAATGAAGAAACTCGGTATTTTAATGGCTATATCAGTAGGTTTTCTTTAGTAGGTCAAGAAGGTCACCACTGCACTTATCGCGCTATATTAAAACCTTGGTTATGGTTTTTAACCAGAACAGCTGACTGTAGTATTTTTCAAGAAATGACAGTCCCCGATATTATAAAACAAGTGTTTCGTGACCATGGTTTTACTGATTTTAAAGATGAGTTGAGTGGAACATATAGAACATGGGAATACTGTGTTCAATATAGAGA
>JALSLS010000053.1 GCA_026988195.1 Methylomonas sp. | reverse complement strand
GGCAAAGTATTTTGACCGTATCAACACCAGTGCTGAACGCTTATTGGTTTTATTGAATGATTTGCTAGATTTATCTAAGCTGGAAGCAGGTAAAATGCTTATTGAAAAAACATCTTGTAATATATACCAACTCGTTAACCATTGTATTGCTGAGCAGGAAGCACGTTTAAAGGATAAGCAATTAACCATATGCTGGCAAGAATCGGATGATGCTTTACATGCTAATGTTGATGTTGCGCGTATCACTCAAGTGATTACTAATATACTGTCTAATGCCATTAAATTTTCTGATGTTAACCGGACGCTGTATTTCAGTATTATTGCATCACAATTGCACAATCAAGCTGCATTTACTTTTAGTTTGAGGGATGAAGGCTCTGGTATTCCAGAGCAAGAGCTAGATCAAGTGTTTGATAAATTTATACAAAGCAGTAAAACCAAATCAAATTCAGGAGGTACAGGGCTAGGCTTAACAATCAGCAAAGAAATAATTGATGCCCACCGAGGTAAAATATGGGCTGAAAATGCCCCACAGGGAGGTGCTATATTTTTTGTGACTATCCCACTGTCAGCTATAGCTTAGGAATGTACACAAAATAAGTCAGTTGGGAATAAATAAGCTACCCTTTTTGCCTCCAGTTGCCCCGATAATATTTTATGAAAGTATGATGCTACAAATTGCTTTCTTATTCTTTTTTTACATTACACACATATAACCCACTACCCAATTTTTATATTTTAAAAGCATTTATTTCAATCAAGTCTGGTCAAGCACAGCTTTCTCATAAAAACTTTACTTTTACAGCCTATTGGCTTGCGCCCATCGCGCTTAATATATGGAGTTACCTCCACCTGCCCGTAACAAAATAGTGAGTTTAATCACCAAACTGATTTTGATTGAGAGCTGCTGCTTTTTTTAAAACTGGACTTAGATTAACGACTAGGTTCGTGTTTTTTCGCTTGAGCTAGAATCGCTGAGCGGTATTTGACTATGCAGACAAGCTAAAATAAACAGACTATAATACCTCTCCTCCTACATTTACTTGCAATAGATAGGCAAGTCAGAGAAAATACTCTGTTGAGTTTTATAAAAGCATGAAGAATTGATGGCGACTAACGTAGATTTAGACACTGAAATTGTTTCTATACAAAATCTGAGTTTTTCCAGAGGGGATAAAAAAATCTTTAATGATATTTCTCTGTCTATCCCCCGTGGAAAAATCACAGCTATTATGGGGCCTAGTGGAACAGGGAAAACCACCTTATTAAAGCTGATTGGCGGTCAACTATACCCAGATAAAGGCTCTATTAAAGTTGACAAAAAAAATGTTCATCAATTAAAAAGGTCTGAGCTGTACACCCTTAGAAAACGCATGGGTATGCTATTTCAAAGCGGTGCTCTATTAACAGACCTCAATGTCTTTGAGAATGTGGCTCTGCCATTAAAAGAACATACCGCTCTCAGTGACTCTATGATCCGCTCTTTAGTGATAACCAAACTACAAGCAGTGGGTCTTCGAGGTGCAAGAAACCTTAAACCTAATGAACTATCTGGCGGTATGGCTAGACGAATTGCATTAGCTAGAGCGATAGCACTTGACCCAATGATGGTCATGTACGATGAACCTTTTACGGGTCAAGACCCAATTTCACTTGGCGTTTTAGTGAAACTAATTAAAGACCTTAATAGTGCACTAGGCCTTACTAGCGTTATTGTTTCACATGACATTGATGAAACCTTAAGGATTGCCGATTATATTTATGTTTTGTCAGGAGGTAAGATTGTAGGACATGGTTCGCCTGAACAGATAAAAAATTCAGATTCAAAATGGGTACAACAATTTATGAATGGTCATGCAGATGGTCCGGTACATTTTCATTATCCAGCCAATGATTACCACGAAGATCTTTTTGAGACTCAACAGTAGCAATTATATATGATGCATTTTTTTCAACGATTAGGAAATACAACGCTAGCTAGTTTTGCAAAATTAGGGCGCAGTTCTTTTTTTCTAACGCATGTTTTATCCGCTATTCCAGCCACTATTATTCACCCTAGATTACTCATAAACCAACTCTACTCTGTTGGGGTATTATCTTTTCTAATCATTACCATTTCAGGCTTATTTGTTGGCATGGTACTGGGCTTACAAGGTTTCTATATTTTATCTGACTTTGGTGCAGAAGAAACACTGGGTATCATGGTTGCCGCATCATTAGTCAGAGAACTTGGCCCAGTCGTTGCTGCTTTATTATTTGCTGGACGAGCTGGGTCTGCTTTAACAGCTGAAATTGGCCTAATGAAAGCCACAGAACAACTCTCTGGCATGGAAATGATGGCGATTGACCCCATCAAACGAATTATGGCTCCTCGTTTTTTAGCAGGCTTTATTTCTATGCCATTACTCACTGCATTATTTAGTTCTATTGGGGTTATGGGTGGGCACATAGTTGGCGTTGGCATACTGGGAGTTGATGACGGCTCATACTGGTCACAAATGCAAGCGGGGTTAGATTTTCAGGATGATATAATTAACGGCGTTATCAAAAGCATTGTTTTTGGTTTTGCTATCTCATGGATTTCACTTTTTGAAGGCTATGATGCAATACCCACCTCAGAAGGAGTAAGTCGCGCAACTACGCGAACGGTTGTTAACTCTGCCTTTACTATTTTAGGTCTTGATTTCATCTTGACCGCCCTCATGTTTGGAGATATATAACATGCAGAACACTAAAACTCAGGACACTTTAGTTGGTCTATTTGTTGCAAGTGGCATTGTTGCCCTATTTTTTATGGCAATGCAAATCAGTAACCTAAGCTCTTTTTCTGATAATTCAGTCTATACTGTCACAGCTCGCTTTGAAAATTCTGGCGGCCTCAAAGTTAAATCGCCTGTAACCATGGCAGGTGTACGTGTGGGTAGAGTCACTAACATTTCCATCGATCAAGAAACTTATGAGTCGGTTGTTGAAATGAAGATAGAATCTCAATATTCATTTCCTGACGATACATCAGCCAGTATTTTTACAGCAGGATTATTAGGCGAACAATATATAAGTTTAGACCCTGGCGGGTCTGAAACGCTTCTTGCAGAAAATGGCTTGATTGATATTACCCAATCAGCGATAGTACTTGAAGAAATTATTGGTCAATTTTTATTTGATAAAGCAGCTGAAGAGTAATGCCAAGTTTTAATTTATACAAACATACACCTGAAAGCTATTATATTGAAGGTGAGCTCACTTTTGCTTCTATTAATAAGAAAACAGTCCCTTCCTTTGATTTTTTAACAAATTCAAAGGAAATATGTATCGATTTAAAAAAAGTAACCACTGCAGATAGTGCTGGTTTAGCGCTTATTCTCGAATGGTTAAAGTATAGCAAGCAACATAACACAAAACTGATTTTCAAAAACTTACCCCAGCAACTATTAGTACTAGGCACATTGAGTGGTTTAGATTTAACTGAATACTTAGCTGATGATATACCCAACTTAAGGTTAGATTAAATTCTTATGGACAAACTGATTATTACTGGCGGCACCCGACTATCAGGAGAACTTCGTATCTCCGGGGCAAAAAACGCTGCGCTTCCTATATTAGCAGCCACCTTGCTGAGTAAAAATCCCGTGACTATTGGTAATATCCCTCACTTGCACGATATTACCACCACCATGCAATTATTAGGGCAAATGGGAATTCAGTTAACTATCGATGAAAAAATGAACATCGAAGTAAACTCAAGCACCATTACAAGTTACGAAGCGCCATACGAATTGGTTAAAACCATGCGTGCTTCCATATTAGTACTTGGCCCTTTACTTGCTCGCTTTGGTGAAGCTCACGTATCGCTACCGGGTGGTTGTGCCATTGGCAGCCGTCCAGTAGACATTCATATTGATTCTCTCATTAAAATGGGTGCCGATATTCAAGTTGAAGCAGGCTATATTCACGCAAAAGTAAAACGCCTAAAAGGCTGTAAGCTAGTTTTAGATAAAGTCACCGTAACAGGCACAGAAAATTTACTAATGGCGGCTGTATTAGCTGAAGGCACAACAGTGATCGAAAATGCTGCTAAAGAACCTGAGGTATCCGATTTAGCCCATTTCCTAAATAAAATGGGTGCCAAAATCACAGGAATTGATACCGATATACTGGTTATTGAGGGTGTGGATAAACTAGATAAAACCGATATTCATTACGATATTATTCCTGACCGAATAGAAACAGGGACTTATTTAGTCGCAGCAGCCATCACTGGCGGTAAAATAAAGGTCAAAGATACTCGCCCCGATACATTGGATGCTGTGCTTGACAAATTAAAACAAGCAGGTGCCGACATTACAACTGGCGATGACTGGATTGAACTGGATATGCATGGTAAACGTCCTAAGGCGGTCACTCT
>JALSLS010000052.1 GCA_026988195.1 Methylomonas sp. | reverse complement strand
CAAAAGAGTTGACGCGATGCTTGATTAAGTGCTGCCATTTGAAATCCCCATAACTAATTTAATAGGGGGCAGTCTGGCATTTATCTTGATTTATGGGAATTACGTCGAGAATTAGGCGCTTACTTACAAATCATTACTTGGAGATAAGATTAGTGCTAGTAATTTTTCAACACTACCTAGTGCATCTATAATAAGTACAGGAAGTGCTGCCATAGCGATACAATCGCAATTACGTTTATATAATTTACCGAATCTAAAAGTTTTAATAGATGAAAAAATGGATAAACGTATAATTGCACGGCTGAAAAGTATTGGAGCAGAGGTGTTTTCTTGTAATCTTAAATCTAAGTTGTTGTCTAGCGACGAAATACTAGAGCTAACTAATAACAAATTAGGTTTTGATCTTACAAACCGTGATTGGGTAGATCCTAATAGGAGAACTTATTATGATTGGCTTTGTTACGAAATAATCAACGCAGGTGCAAAGTGGGTTTTTGTACCCGTAGGGACAGGTGATCTGTATCAAAACATACTATCAGTACTACGTGATGAAGTTTTAGAAATAAGAGAAGACAGGAGGTTAGAAGTTGGCATGAATGACATAGCGTCAAGAAACATTATTGGTGCTACGACTTATGACCCCAAAACTTCTATGAATAAACTGTTCGCTCATCATAGACCAACACTGAATGAAGTATCAAGCTTTTTAACTGAATGCATTAAAGACTCAGTATGCTCAAGTAAATCTCGTATACATGCTGTAAAAGAGACTTCGGCCAAAAATGCAACAAAGCTTGCTCACTTTCATGGCATATCTACAGAAGAATCGGGTATTGCGGGGTTAGCTGCTTATATTGAACTTGAAGAAGAAATACCTAAAGATGATACTGTTATTATTGTTAATACAGGTTGGCTTCATTTACCCATAGCCTCCTCATAACAAGGCACTCCACCTGACCGCGGGAAGCGCAGTTCGTTTTCAAAAGTCAGTTTTTTATCAAAGTTCATCGTGTTGCTGGCGTTTATCGTGTATCCTCCCGCGTCAGGTGAGCTTGTCGTTAGCTTCTAAAAGGAAATTATGTGAGTTGGGTTGAGTTAGAGCATTCAAAGAAGCAAGTTCGTCGGTCCGGTGATTATTTAATTACACAACAAGATAAGTTTGATATTGATACAGTTATTGCTTCGTTTGACACTTTATCAAATTGGAGATCTTCTCATGCATACCCTATGCAATCAATGATCGGATATATAAGAAAAAAAGCTTTTGAAATAGATCATAAAGCTATTATTGCACAGCGGTTAAAAAGGACACCTTCAATACTTTCAAAGCTTAAAAGAGAAAAAGGTATGAAACTAGACCGAATGGAGGATATTGCTGGCTGTCGTGTGGTAGTTTCTAATAATGTGGCGGTATATGCAGTTCGTAATAGTATCGTTACCGGTCGAACAAGAAATATTTTACGTCGTGAAAGGGACTACATAAAATCCCCTAAAGATTCAGGATATCTAGGCATCCACCTTATTTACAAATATAATGGAGCAAAGAAATCTTTTTCAGGTCATTCAGTTGAGCTTCAAATCAGAAGTAAAACCCAACATTCTTGGGCTACAGCAGTTGAAGTTGTCGGTACTTTTACAGGGCAGGCACTTAAAGCTAGTAAGGGACGCGATTCATGGCTAAACTTTTTTAAGCTTGCCAGTATCGCCTTTTCTGATGTTGAGAACAGAAAAATTTCAAAAAATGCTGAGACCAAAGACAGGATAGAATTTCATAAATATATAGATAGGCTTGGTGTAGTTGATCGCCTTAGAGCATTTGCAGTTTCAACTCAACATTTAGGGAAATATCCAAAAAATAGGGGAGATTATTTTCTTTTAAAGCTTGATATTGAAAAATCTAATATCAATATATCAGGATATACATCCGAGAATCTATCCCAAGCAACAGATGAATATGCAAAGCTAGAAACGGAATTTAAAGATGATACTACAAAAGATGTTGTATTAGTTTCTGCATCATCAATAAATGGTTTAAAAAAAGCATATCCTAATTATTTTGCTGATACTACAGAATTTATGAAAACAGTGGACAAATTAATTGAAGCTAACAAAAAAATCCAGCGGACAGTTTAAAGGGGCGCTGATTTTGACGTTAGCACTCATATCAAAATTATTAATTATGGAATATCAGTGAAAGGTATCTCAATAAACGGTTCAAAGTTACATGACATAAACATGCCATTAATACCTTATAGTTGTGGTGTTGTGGCATCTTTACGCTACCCAAAGGAGCGTATCGATTTTGAGTGCTCGGAAGATGGCAATGTTAAACTAACAGTACCCACACGCTTGGTTTTAGAAATGTACAGAACTGGTGTTTTACCACAAGATAAAAACCAAATATTTCCAATTTGTATCAGTGGCAAATCAATTGGTGCGTATCGGGTTGTAAATTTTTTGTATTCAAACGATCACAGCGATGTTGTAATCATCACTTTTCAAAGGTAAAAAGTGTTAGCAAACAGTACCGCCAGACTCCGTAATATGAGCTGGGCGTTAGCACTGCAAAGAGACAATCATGGAAATAAATTTTGAGCGTAAGAAATGCAACCAAATATTTGACTCTGAAGTTGGGAAAATAAAAATGAATGAGCAAACGTTTAGACCCGACTTCGAGAAAGGAGTGAGATGCCCTAGATGTGGAGTTCGTACAATTGATGAAGTTTTTTTGACTGAGTTAGGTCAGTCTCAGATGACTGAAGTCATGATGAATATCTAGATTATGTGTATATTTAGCTATGGCCAAAATTAAAAAGAAACTCACAAAAATACAAAAACAAGCTCGAAAAGATGCAAAAGCTGAGCGCCAAAAAAAATATGAATGGATTTTCATTAATGGCAAGCAAGTTAGAATAAAGAGAAGCCCCACAATTGATGGTATTGATGTAGACGAGTTTATTGAAAGAAATGCTGACCCAATTTGGTTACATCAAAATGAAATGTGGGAATATATAGATACTGATGAAGAACAATTATCTGGCAAAGAAGATAATGATGAAATACCTTTTTAAATCTATATTATTTATTATTGAAGTTACGTGCTAACAAAAAATTCCAGTCGACCGCTGGCAGCGCAATTTTTTTAAAAGGTTATCTTAAATCATAGTTCAGTGTGTTAGCAGAGTTCATCGTATATCTGCCAGCGGCCACTGAATTTGGCGTTATGTATCAAAAGGAAATTAATGAACCTATTGTTTGTATGTAGTGAAAATAGACTTCGCAGTCCTACAGGCGAAGAAGTGTTTTCGAAATATGTAGGAGTAAATGCTATTGGCTGTGGCACAAACTCTGATGCAGAAACAACCATAAGTGGTGATTTAATCGAGTGGGCTGATATTATTTTTGTAATGGAAAAAAGCCATAGAAATAAAGTCTCTAAAAAATTCAAAGACCTTCTAAAAACAAAACGACTAATTTGCCTCGATATACCTGATAAATATGAAAGAATGGATACTGTTCTTATTCGTTTATTAGAGAATAGAGTATTAAGGCATATTCACAATAATGTTAGAAAAAATACATAACCATCACATCCACTTGACCGTAAAAAGCGTCACTTTTTTGCGATGCAAAAAAATGCCACTTTTTACGTCAAGTGATGTGGGCGTTATGTGTTGCAACCTGAGTCGTATCGGGTTATACTTTAAAGCATGATTATAAGTTTCAAGCACAAAGGGCTAGAACGTTTCTTTACAACTGGTAGTAAATCAGGTATTCAGTCAAACCATGAAATAAAACTCCAACTAATTTTGGGTAGGCTTAATGCTTCAGCTCAACCATTAGATATGAATTTACCTGGCTTATCACTTCACCAGCTTACTGGTGATAGAAGCGATACTTGGTCAGTAAAAGTAAGTGGAAATTGGCGAGTAACTTTTCAAATGAATGGAGAGAATACTGAAAATGTCAATTATGAAGATTATCATTGAGGTATATTTATGCTAATGCACAATCCCCCACATCCAGGGTTAATAATAAAAGAGCTTTGTATAGAACCTTTGGGTTTAACAGTAACGGATACAGCCAAAGCTCTTGGAATAAGTCGAAAAACGTTATCTAGTATTATTAATGGGAAAGCCGGTATAAGCCCTGAAATGGCAGTTCGTTTATCCATTGCTTTTAATACATCGTCTGAAAGCTGGATTAATCAGCAATCACAATATGATTTATGGCAAGCAGAACAATATCGTGATGAATTAGATGTTTCTAAGTTGTCTATGGTATAAAAACACATAACGAATAAGGTTAGATTGTGATCGCGAAGCGGGCCACAATCTGAACCGTTTGTTGGACAAGCCCGGTTTACCCTTTGAGATGAATTTCGCTATTGCAAATAGCTTTTTGCTGAACAGCCCGAAT
>JALSLS010000051.1 GCA_026988195.1 Methylomonas sp. | reverse complement strand
CTGATTAAATCGCAATAAGGAACGTGCATGAAACAACTTCCCGATTTCTAACTTGTCTTTTTGCTCCACCTGAAACAAAAATCCTACGTTATAATTTCGGGAAGTTATTCCATACACGTTCCTAAGCATGATTTAATCCATTTTTTAAAAGAGATTATCTATAATAATGACAATAAAAAGGAAGATTTTATTCGTAGGTGATCCTCATGGCGATTTCAAGCCTCTTATTTCCGCCGTACAAAAATATCAGCCTGAAGCCGTTGTTTTATTAGGTGACTACGATTTAAAAAAACCGCTACAAGACTACCTTAAAGATATTATTGACGAGACTAAAATTTGGTGGATTCCTGGGAATCATGATTTTGACCCCCCCGAACATTACCATAACCTTTTTTCTTCGCAGTTATCAATGCAAAACCTACATTTAAATGTCGTTAACATTGCAGGGCTAAGAATTGCTGGGCTAGGAGGGATCTTTTTAGGGCGCGTGTGGTATCCACCCGACACACCGAAATGGAAAAGTAAACAGCATTTTTTAAAATCAACATCCGTTGACAACCAATACCAAAAAATGTCCTTAAAATACCAGTCTGCTATCTGGCCAGAAGAGTGGGCTAAATTAAAAAATCTTAAAGCTGATATTTTGGTAACACATGAAGCTCCCAGAAGCCATAAACATGGCTTTATTGTAATAGATCAATTAGCCGAGGCTATGGAGGTTAAGCAAGTATTCCATGGTCATTTACATGAGCATTATTGCGCAACTATTAGAAAAGGAATTAAGGTGGTTGGGGTCAAGAATGCTTGTGTTGTTGATTTGATGGGGGTGGAGGTTTAAAAAGAGCAGGCAAAAGGTTAAAGGTGGAGCAGGAGGGTATTGGTTATTCCTTAGTTATAAATTTAAACTTATAATTTAGCTTTAATGTCAAATTGTATCGTTTCTCTGGTATTTTTGTCCTTACTTTCGCCTCTAGCATTATTACTACCCGTACTCCAAAGCCAGTGTAATATTCATCAGTTAAGACAACAGGCAGCCCCCCGCCTTCATATTTTTTAAACCTTAAGCACTAATTATTTAAATATTGGTTAATCAGTGCTAAATCTTGTTCTGTTAAGCTACTTGCTGCTTGTTTTAACTTAACGCCATTAATTAAGTAATCATAGCGAGTTCTAGAATAGTCACGTTTAGCTCGGTAAAGGTTTCTTTGTTGAGATAAAACATCAACCATGGTGCGAGTACCCACCTCTGCCCCAGCAAGTGTTGCTTCTAATGAACTTTCAGCAGAAGTAACAGCTGCTTTTAATGCTTTAACCCGGTAAATGCTTGTGTTGATGTTACGAAATGCGTTTCTAATTTCACGTTTGACTTGGCGTTTTGTAGCTAATAAACTGGCTTTTGCTATTTTATAGTCGTAATGAGCCTGTTTGGAACGAGAATTAACCAGCCCTCCTTGAAAAAGTGGAATGTTTAATTGTAGCCCTACACTTTGTGTGTCACCTCGGGAGCCAAAAGTACTATTAACATCCTGTACACCATAACTGGCAATAATATCCAGAGTGGGTAAATGATCAGAATTTTGCAGTGAAATATCTTTTCTAGCTATTTCAGCCTGATTGAGAGTCGAAATGATTTTTAAATTGTTGGTATCCGCAATTTTCGCCCACTCTAAAATATTATTAGGCATTGGAGGGCTTAGTTGGACTGATTCAGAGAGTGTTTGTAACACCAGATCAGCCTCACCAATAATTTCAAGTAAGGCTTCTTTACTATCTCCAACATTATTTGTTGCATTAATTTGATCTGATCTTGCTTGATCAAACCCAGCTTGAGCTTCATAAACATCGGTAATGGCAATCAATCCAACATCAAACCTTTGTTGGGCTTGTTCTAATTGTTTATTTATGGCTTCTAGTTCGGCGGTAGAAAAGGTAAGATTATCCTGTGCCGCTAAAATATTGAAATAGGCTTCAACTGTTTTAACCATTAGGTTTTGTTTTTCAGCCTGATAATCAGCTTCAGCTTTAGCTATTCTGTTACTTGATTGATCTAATTGTATCCAATGTTGCCAGTAGAAAATAGGTTGAGAAAAATTAACGGTAAAACCATGGTTCCAATAATTTTGTACGCCAGCACTTTGAAAGTTAGATTTTGTATTATTAATTCGATCACTGCTTGATTTACCAGTAGCAGAGATAGTTGGTAGCATAATGGCAATGCTTTGTGCCTTGGTTTCACCTGCTGAATATTGATTTAAATGGGCCTGTTTTAAAACAGGGTCATTTTGAACAGCTAGTTGGTGTATTTCAATAAGATTCTGGGCATGTGTAGAAGTAAAACAAGCAGTTAAAAAAAATATCGTTGCAAATTTAGTTTTCAAAATAAGGTGCCTAGTATTTAAATGATATGATGATTAATTACCTAGCTAAAACTGTAGGTTTTTGTTAAATATAGCACATAAAGGATATTTTTTTGTCTCCTAGTAAGAGATGTTTAATTAGAAATGAAGTTAGGTAACGCGCAATCAATCAGCTTGATGCCATATTGATGGGCACGTCGTACCTCCTTTGCCCATCCTACTTTTAAAGCTTAACTTAATGGCAGTGTCACTCCAGTGTGGGGATTTATTGTGAGCTGCCTTAGTCAATAATATTAAATTTTATGAAAAATAATGTAGTAATAATTTTTGCTTTAGTTAGCTTGTTTATTTCAGGGTGTTCTAGTTTAGGGAAAGGGGTGACGGAAGCCTTCCTTGAGAAGCAAGAAGCCGATGATACTAGGGCATGTGAAGTCTGGGGCGAAGCATTTCTAGGCTTAAAGCCTCATATTCAGCGTAACAAAGGAAAAATGAAAGTGTTAATGGTTCATGGAGTTGGAGACCACCAGCCTGGATATGCAACCCAGTTTTATGAAAAGTTAGCTCAAGAGCTGAAGTTGTCGGTTACTTCAAAAACGCATAAAAATATTCAATTAAGTAACCCTGGTTACCCAGATAAAGAACTAGGAAATTTACGCATTATTCGTTATTTGAATAAAGACCAATCACAAGAGCTGATACTTTATGAGTTAACTTGGTCAGAAATAACGGCCAAAGAAAAGGAAGTGTTAGCTTATGATAATTCTGGCCAATATTCATTTAGGCGAGCTGAAATTAATGACTTGATGAAGCGTTTTTCTAATGATACAGGGCCTGACCCCATTATTTATTTAGGTGAAAGTAGAAAATATATTTTATCTGCTTTTGCCCAGTCTTTTTGCTGGATGACAGTAGGGGATTGGGATGATTTACCCACAGAGACCCAAGAGTCTTGTAATACACCTAATATTACATCCATTAATAATGATCAATATGCCTTTGTTTCACACAGTTTAGGGAGCAGAATTACTATTGATGGCTTACAACGTATAGCCACCCTATTGGGTGAGGATAGTTCTAAATTAAACAATCATAAATGGAAAAATGCTAAAGGAATTAAAGAGGCTTTTAAAAAGAAAGTTATTCCTATTTATATGATGTCAAACCAATTGCCTATGCTTCAATTAGGGCGAAAATTACCAGAAGTGAGTGGTCAAGAAGATCTTTATTGTCGGGAGTCTGGTGAGAAATATTCACAAAGAATGCTGGCAAAAACACCTATTATTGCATTTAGTGACCCTAATGATTTATTAAGTTATGTTATACCCCAAGGGTTTGTGGAAAAATATATTGACTCTAGGCTATGTGTGGATGTCACCAATATTAATATTAATGTCGCATTTGTCTATGATGTTTTTGGTATTGGTAAGATTGCTAACCCGATGGAAGCGCATATCGGTTATGACACTGATGATAGGGTCGTGGCATTAATTGCCAAAGGTATTGGAAATGAAGAGACATCCGCACTTGTTTATGGGCGGTGCCGATGGATAGAAACTGTCGAATGACTTTGATTATACTTCGCGCGGTCACGGATGCGGAATTTATAAGCTGCTGATTTTTGTCGATAGCAAGGTGCTGAAACAGGCGTATAGCAAGCTACGCAACTGTTTCAGCACCGCAGCTATTGGCAAAAAATCAGCGGTTAGAAATCCGCAGTCGTGACCGCGCGAAGTATATGCTACTTTTTAATATCTAAACTGATAAATATGACTATCTTTCGAAAAATATATTTAATTTATTCTGCGAGTACTGAAGATGAGTTAGAGCGTATAAGTTCTCATACACTGATTGCAGATACAGGCATTGAATTACATAAAGTAAAACTGACGGAATTAGCTTCAATTCATATAAGTACTGAATTGAATCATGCTTTGGTTTGGGTGGCGCAAAAAGACTACCCTCAAGTCCTTTTGCTTGCTGAACAAAAAAAACTATCCCTAGGTTTTTTACCCATAAAAGGTGATGCTTGTAGTCAATTCTATAATAACCTTGATTTACCGAAGAGT
>JALSLS010000050.1 GCA_026988195.1 Methylomonas sp. | reverse complement strand
GTTTCCCAAAAAACCACTCAAAACCCTGTCAAGGCTTATTTTAGTTTTTTTATCTTTTTATGGAGTGAAAAGTAGATGTTGGTAATAAATTTAGACGTTATAAGCAATAGGGGTCTGAACGGTTACGTTTGGTGTGTTACTCCATAATTGCCCGATTGATAAAGCAAAAACTATTGCACATACCATATTAACCACTATCCAGCGTTATGATTTTTTCTGGGGTGATAGAAACTTTAAGGTAAGCGCCAGTATTGGCTTAATTCAAATTCATGGTCATGAAGAGTTGAGCGAGATTCTTAGCCTGGCAGATATGGCCTGCTATGTCGCAAAGGATAGTGGCCGTAATAGAATTCATGTGCATACCGAGACGGATAAAGAATTGAATCTACGACGTGGGGATCTGCAATGGTTAGAGCGACTGCAGAATGCCATGAAAAATGGTGGACTAGTTCTATATCGTCAGAAAATAAAGACACTACAAGGCGAATCGTCACACAGTGAATTACTTTTAAGGATGCTAAATGAAGACGGTAAGGTCATTTCTCCTGATTGTTTTATCCCCGCCGCCGAACGTTTTAATCTGATGCCTGAAATTGATCGCTGGGTAATCAGGCATGCTTGCGAGCAGGTCAGCCTGATACGCTCTCACAACAATACCGATGAACTAGGTTTATTATTCATTAATCTATCGGCCACATCGTTAAGTGATGCAGGCCTGATTGATTATATTCAACAACAATTCATTGAATTTGACCTGTCAGCCGGCCAGTTCGGCTTTGAAATAACTGAAACTGCAGCGATTACAGACTTTGACTGTGCACTAAATCTGATTAAAAAGCTACGCGAACTGGGCTGTAAGCTTGCTCTGGATGACTTTGGTACAGGCATGAGTTCTTTTTCATACCTTAAAGCACTGAAAGTTGATTTCATTAAAATTGATGGAAGTTTTGTACGTTCCATGCTGCATGACAAGATGGATCTGTGCTTCGTTGAAGCGATAACTAAAATCTCACATGTTGCTGGAATTAAATGTATTGCAGAATTCGTAGAAACTGATGCTATTCAACAGCAATTAATAAAACTAGGTGTGGATTTTGCTCAGGGTTATGCTATTGAACACCCTCACCTGTTTACCAATCTTAAATAATAACTACAATAAATTTCCTCCAGCTCTCGGACTTTATAGAAAGTGATGGGGACTGGATAAGAATAAGGTCAGCGCATCACTCATTCAGTGACACCTCATCAGTAAAGTACTGGATATCTGAATTGAATTTGGCTGAATTAAATTAACTTCCGAATACGGTACACGGTTAGCTTGAAAAATACAGCAAAAAATCTACTAGGTCAAAAGTTGACTTATCAAACAATACTCTTGCTGGGATGAGGTTTACTAAGATTAAAAATATTGGCTTGTTAAGGCCTTTCGATAAACTCTAAGTAATGATAATGGCGCTGAAATGAAAAATATTAGGTTTTTGGCTGGAGCAATAGCTATCGTAGTTATTAGTAATGTCTATGCAACTAGTACTCATCGACCAGAGTGCTTCAAAGCAGCTCCTCATTCTACTACTATTAAATATGAGAAAAAGGATGCCCCCTACAAAATTGCATTTGTAAACGGTTATATTAATAACGACTGGCGTATTCAATCCATCCAATCAGCAAAAGCCTGGGTTACTCGACCAGAAAATGCTAAAAAAATTGAGGTATTTAGAATTCTATCAGTGGGAAATGACAGTGACGCTCAAATCACTGCTATTAATAATTTTATTGCAACCGGATTTGATGCAATCATCTTTATAGCCGTTAACCCGTCAGCATTCAATGGTATCATCCAACGTGCACAAAAGGCAGGTGTTGTACTGGTACCATTTGATAATGTACTGGATACCGACAAGGTCGTACAGGTCAACGAAAGTCAAAAAGCACTGGGCGCTTTGAAGGCACAAACTGTGCTGGATATTTTAGATGGTAAAGCCAAGAAAATCCTTATGGTTAACGGTTTGTTCGGCAATGCAACTAACCGAGACCGTCGAATAGGAATGCTTTCAGTCCTCAAAAAAGTCAAGGGCCTGGAAATTGTTGAAGTCGTAGGCAACTGGGATACAGCCACCAGCCGTAAAGCTGTTGCTGAAGCATTAGCTACTCACGGTCAATTTGATGCGGTACTATCCCAGCTTGGTGGAGAGGGTACTATTAATGCCATGCAAGCAGTTAATCATCCAATTGTACCCATGGGTGTTGGTGGCGAAAATGGCGTGCGTATGTTGATGAAACGTCTTAAAATTCCAGGTATATCGGCAAGCCAAGCACCTGCAATGTCAGCTATTGCACTTGAAGCTGCGGTTGAACTACTCGCAGGTAATGAACTTCCACAAAATATATTCTTACCCATTCCATTTGTGAAAGCCGAAAACTTTCAAGATGGTGTTAATTTCTTCTCTGAGTTACCAAAATCTTTTAATACGGGTACAGGCTATAAAGAATGTTTCATACCATTTTCACCAAAAGAATTACTCGGGCAATCAGCGCTATCACAATCGGAGGCTCGATTAAGGTCTCGATCGGGAAGATCGACAACTCGGCGCCCAGAAGATGAATAGCTGTCTCGATTTGCTACATAATGCCATAATTTCTTAAAAATGGAACAGCAATATTAATCAATAACCTTGAAACCGGCTTATACGATGAATTTAAAATAACACACTTGGCTACGAAAATTACAGGTTTTATAATCACTCCAGTTTCCAGATTTTAAACAATTAATGTAATTGTTAGCTTCGCCATAAATTGAACTTTCTTTGATCACCGACTCTTTAGGAGTATGCCGTTTTTTTTAGGTCTTTGTCTTTGCATCAGGCGGTTATTGTCGTGGTCGCCTTTTCTCCAAATACATTATAAACTTTCATCAATACCGGTGTTTTTCAAGATAGTTTTCGCCTAAATATTTTTAACCTTTACTTTCCCCACGATCAGGATTCAATAAAAAAGTACTTTGTTGCCCTTTACAAAAATCATTTCGAGGCTAAATCACTTCAACTTGTGCCTACGTTCTGTTGGTTTGCACCCATCGTGCTTAACATTTGGAGTTACCTCCGCCTGCCAGGTGTTTACTATCTGGTGGTTGACCTACCTTGCCAGAACTGGCTTTCATCCACTGGAATTATCGACCTTAATTGGCCGCACCCCACTGTATTCCAATAATTTCAAATTAAAAGGTAGCGTCCTCTTTAATTTTTAGAGTGTTGTTTATAAAAAGGATACTAATGATATTTATAGAAATTATTGAGCCATTTGACCTGTACTACCAAGGAAAAATGACTCAACACTTAAATTTGTGCCAAATAAAAAATGTAAATCAGCTTTTAAAATGAATAATAAATTTATCAGCTACTTTCAATTGTAAATAGCATTAATTTTTTCTGCGTGAAACCGATGCCAGCCCAATTAAACTTGAACCAAATAGCCAGACTGCTGTGGGAACAGGGACAGCTGAGACAATAGCGAAACGGCTACCTAATACTGTATTTATTTGATCTGGGCTCAGTGAATTTCCATTTCCAGGAGACATGAGGTTATCTATCCCATTTGCGGTATGAAGAAGCCCCAGATTATGACCAATTTCATGAGCAACAACTCTGGCAACAGTTTCCTGACCGCTGACAAAGTCCAATAAATTGCTACCTACAAATTGCGATACGCCATTCCCATTAACAATTGCTAACCCTGCTGCTGAGTTAGAACCCATAGTTTCAAACCCCGCAGGGGTATTAACAAAAAATATATTGATAAAATCAGGGTTAGCATGTGTTACCCCAGCAGTGTTGGCACTATTGATGGTAGTATATAAATCCGATTGTGGGCGTGGATTTAACGTTCCTTCATTTGCAAATGTATTATTCCACAAATTAGCACTAAGAAAATTAACATCAACACCGGCCTGCCCCCAAATACCATCAATAAACCCTTCAATGCTTGCTGACTTGCTGAACCCAAAAAAGTAGCCGTATTATCGCCATTGTTATCTGATACGATAATAGGCTGGATTGTCACAATACGTGTAATTTCCGGCAATACGGCAACAGCAAATACCTGTGATATTGGCAAGAGCAATATCGAGAGAATAAATAATATTTTTAAGTGTATTTTATTAAACATGGTTTTTCCTTTATGGTTGGTAAATCTAGAAATATCTATTGGATATGGAGTTAATAGCTTGTGCTAGAAACTGGAATCCAACTTTTTCTTCTAGGGTAGTTAGTGCGTGAACGGAAATCTAAAAATAAATATAAAACAATGGCTTATGATATAATGTGACTTTGAAGTTCAGTCAAGCCTCTATTGGCGTATAAAATGCTTAAATCAAGTAACATACTGATAATAAATGCTTTTATTTTAACCAAAAATGGACTGGCGAAACCCACCTCC
>JALSLS010000049.1 GCA_026988195.1 Methylomonas sp. | reverse complement strand
TTCCACCGCAATGCATTCAATGTTTTTTGGTGCGGCTAAATTAACTGGGCCACTCACTAAAGTAACATTAGCACCTGCTTTTTTTGCTGCCTCAGCTAAAGCATAGCCCATTTTTCCAGAACTGCGATTAGTAATGTATCTCACTGGATCTAAAGACTCTCTTGTTGGCCCCGCACTAATTAGAATATTTAGGTTTTTTAAGTGCTGTGAGGAAGGTAAGGTTAAAATCTGGCAAATATCCTGAGCCTCTGTCATTCTGCCAAAGCCTGTTTCCCCACAAGCTTGGCTTCCTTGTTCTGGGCCGATAAAAAGCACACCATGGTCTTTTAATCGTTGAATATTCTCTTGAGTAACCGCTTTATTCCACATGGCTTGGTTCATTGCTGGGGCAATGTAGACAGGGCAAGAAGCGGCTAAATAAAGAGTAGAAAGTAAGTCATCAGCTAAGCCATGGCTAAACTTAGCAATTGTATTAGCCGTAGCCGGTGCGACGATAATTAAATCAGCCCAACGCGCTAAATTAATATGCCCCATGGCATTTTCTTCTTCCACATTAAGCAGTTGAGAGGTAACAGGATTACCTGATAAAGCCTGAAACGTGAGAGCAGATACAAACTGCAAGGCTGATGAAGTCATCACCACTCTTACCTCACAATTTTGTTTACGCAATAGACGAACAAGTTCCGCTGATTTGTACGCAGCAATCCCTCCGCATACAGCTAATAAAATACGTTTATTGATTGTTTTATCCATAAGCTGCAATTATGGCAAATTTAGATAAACTCTTCTATGCTTAAATTATTTTACAGGGCTATTAATAAATCATAGATTGGTCTTACAAGGATGACATCATTCTGGGTTTAGCCTCCCCTTTGGAAAAGGGGGATTGAGGGGGATTTATAAATCAAGGTAAGTTGTTGAATTAAAACTAACTTATTTTAAAGGCAATACTTTCAGTTTTCAAGCAGTGGTTTATATACTTCGCGCGGTCACGACTGCGGATTTCTAACCACTGAGTTTTTGCCAATAGCTGCGTTGCTGAAACAGTTACGTAGCTTGCTATCGACAAAAATCAGCAGCTTATAAACTCCGCATCCGTGACCGCGCGAAGTATAGCTATGTTATTTTAAATAAGGAGTTTTAGCTAATGAGAACAATAAAAGACTGGCCGGCAGAAGAGCGGCCAAGAGAAAAATTATTAGCACAAGGCTCAGAAGTATTAACGGATGCGGAGTTATTAGCTATTTTCTTGCGAACGGGGATTGCTGGGAAAACAGCCGTTGATTTGGCCAAAGAGCTGTTAACAGAGTTTGGCTCGTTGCAAGCACTGTTAAAGGCTGATCAGATAAAGTTTTGTCGGGGAAAAGGGTTAGGCAGTGCAAAATATGCTCAGCTTCAAGCCGTATTAGAAATGGCAAAGCGGCATTATGTAGAGATATTACAAAGAGGCGATATATTAACCAGCCCCGAAGCCACTAGAGCTTATTTGTGCGCTCAATTACGAAGTTATAGCTATGAAGTTTTTGCCTGCCTCTTTTTAGATAATCAACACCGAGTTATCGTGTTTGAAGAAATGTTTAGAGGCACTATTGATAGTGCCAGTGTTTACCCTAGAGAGGTTGCAAAAAAAGCATTAGCTCATAATGCGGCAGCCATTATTTTTGCCCATAACCACACATCAGGCATTAATGAACCTAGTCAGGCAGATAAACAGATTACCGATAAACTTAAACAATCTTTAGCCTTATTTGATATTAGAGTATTAGATCATTTTATTATTGGCGATGGTGAACCGTATTCTTTTGCTGAACATGGGTTATTGTGATTTATACCCACGCTCCAGCGTCACGGAACCCCGGAGCGAAGATTATATAAATCCAAAAGTATAGGATGTGCTGACGGCAGGAAGCGCATCATGTCGAAAGATGCGCTTCGTACCTCAGCACATCCTATAGGTCTGTCATTAAGATAAGGATACCGTAGGATGGGCAAAGCGATAGCGTGCCCATCAATTCAGCACGATGTCATTGATGGGCACGTCGTACCTCCTTTGCCCATCCTACAAAAAGTTCAGGAGTTAGCTCATTGGGGCGCAGTGCTTTTGCCTGTAATGTTTAGCAAGAAAGCAGGCTAAAGCACTGCGCCCCAAATGATAAAATGAATTAACTTTTAGTTAATATTTCCTCTGCCTCAGCATACTTAGCCGCACAAACATCAGTAACCTCTGTTGGCAAACTAGGGCCTGGAGCGGTTTTATCCCAATCTAAGGTTTCTAAATAATCACGGATATACTGCTTGTCAAAGCTTGGTGGGCTAATACCTACTTGATATTGCTCAGCCGGCCAAAATCGTGAAGAATCAGGGGTAAGGGCTTCATCAATTAAATATAAAGTACCTTCATCATCTAAACCAAACTCAAATTTGGTGTCGGCAATAATAATACCTTTTTGTTTAGCAAACTGAGCTGCTTCGGTATAAAGCGCCAGACTCACTTGTTTAATTTTTTCAGCAATGTCTTTGCCTAATAAAGGAATCGTCTGTTCAAAACTAATATTTTCATCATGATCACCGACTGCGGCTTTTGATGATGGTGTGTAAATTGCCTCAGGTAATTGCTGGGCTTGTTGTAAGCCTTGGGGTAAAGTAATACCGCAAACAGCGCCTGTATTTTGGTAATCTTTCCAGCCGGAGCCAATTAAGTAACCTCTAACAATTGCTTCAACAGGAAGCGGTGTTAAACGTTTAACAATAATGGCGCGGCCTTCGATTTGTGCTCTTTCCTCTGTATTAGGGACTACCTGTTCTAAAGTCAGTTCGGCTAAATGGTTAGGAATCACATGTTTAGTTTTTTCAAACCAGAAGTTGGAAACACTGGTTAGCACCCGCCCTTTACCCGGAATAGGATCTGGAAGGACAACATCAAAAGCCGATAACCTGTCCGTTGTTACAATAAGCAGGTGCTTATCATCAATTTCATAAATATCTCTGACTTTGCCTCGAGAAAGTAAGTTTAAGTTTGAAATTGATGATTCAAAAAGGGCGGCCGGAGCGTTCATAAAAGCGTGTTATTAATTAAAAAAATGAATATGAGCATTTTATCATTAAAAATGAGGATAGAGGAAAGACGAAGTACCGGACAATGTTAAAATACTCAATATAGATTTAACGATGGGAAATAAAAATGAGTTGGTTAGGTAAAGTGGTTGGTGGTGCGTTTGGTTTTTTAATGGGGGGACCTTTGGGTGCCATTCTGGGGGCCTCCGTCGGGCACCAGTTTGATGAAGGTTTACAAGGAATGGACGATGAAGAAGGGTTGAATCCAGGTGACCAGCATCGGGTTCAAATGGCTTTTTTTACCGCCACATTCTCTGTGATGGGACATATGGCGAAAGCCGATGGACGAGTGACGACTGATGAAATAAATTTAGCTAAGCGGGTGATGGATGAGCTGGCTCTATCAGGTGATATGCGTAAAACAGCGATTAATTTATTTGAACAAGGTAAATCGGCTGATTTCCCTCTTTATGAAGTATTAGACCAGTTTCGTCGAGAGTGTCATAGGCGAACTAACCTTATTCGGATGTTTTTAGAACTACAAATACAAGCGGCTTACGCTGATGGACAGTTAGATGGAGCGGAAGAAAATGTATTACACATTATTTGTAAGCATCTAGGTATTTCCAAATTTGAATATGAGCGAATTAAATTACAATTCCAAGCTCAACAACGGTTTTATGGATATAGCCAGCAACAAACAGCCAGTAATAAGCTAGAAGATGCCTATGCCGTATTGGGTATTGAAAAAACAGCCACAGACGCTGAAGTTAAAAACGCTTATCGACGGTTGATGAGCCAGCACCATCCAGATAAATTAGTGGCTAAGGGGTTGCCAGAAGAAATGATGGTTATTGCCAAAGAGAAAACCCAGCAAATAAGAAAAGCCTATGAAACGATAAAAGCAAGTCGATAGTGGGGCTGACATTTCATCATTCCCACGCTCCAGCGTGGGAATGTAGCTTGTGACGCTCCAACGTCACGGAATTCTGGAGAGACGCCCTTGATTCCGCTTTGCTACATCAAGGCTACGTGAATAATCTCTAACGGAATATATCTTTATTAACCGCTTTAACCATAGCCGCTTTTGCAGTAATTAAGCCTTTCTCAACCAGTTCTTTCAAATTTTGGTCTAAGGTCTGCATACCATCTCTACGACCTGTTTGAATGGCTGAATACATCTGTGCGACTTTAGCTTCTCTAATTAAATTACGGATAGCCGGGGTGCCGACCATAATTTCATGAGCGGCAATTCGACCTCCGCCCACTTTTTTGAGCAGGGTTTGAGAAATAACAGCTTGTAATGACTCTGATAACATCGACCGAATCATATCTTTTTCAGCCGCAGGGAAAACATCAATAATACGGTCAATCGTTTTTGCAGCTG